>JAZDLL010000078.1:0-13703 GCA_043802105.1 Candidatus Omnitrophota bacterium | reverse complement strand
ATTTAATGACCCTGACGGGATTTGAACCCGTGTCGAGAGCTTGAAAAGCTCTTGTCCTGGACCAGGCTAGACGACAGGGTCAGACCTTATTCTTCCTCCTCCGCAATTACCGGAGCCACACAGGAAACCCGATCTTTATTTTGCAGTTTAATCAAACGTACTCCTTGCGATGAGCGGCCCGTTTCACGAATGTCTTTTATCGCACAGCGCAAAAATATTCCGTTCTGCGTAATCACCATTAGTTCATCTTTATCGTTTACGGTTTTTAAGTTTACCGCCTGGCCGTTTTTATCGGTAACTTTAATGTTGATTACCCCTTTACCGCCACGGCTAGTCAGCCGGTATTCATCAATGGTCGTGCGTTTGGCAAAACCCAGCTCGGTCACGGTTAAAATAGTCGAGGCCTTTTGCGGCACCACCATATCAATAACCTCATCTTTTTTAGCCAAAGATATTGCCCGCACCCCGTGCGCCCCCCGGCCCATTTCCCGAACTTTATCTTCAGAGAATCTTATGGCTTTGCCTTGCCGGGTCCCGATGAGCAGCTCTTGTTTTCCGTCGGTCATCTCCACGCCGATCAAGGCATCCAGTTTATCTAAAGTAATCCCGATAATTCCGCCCTTGCGCGGATTACCGTAGGCCTCAAGCTTGGTTTTTTTGATTTGGCCCAACTTAGTGACCATGACTAAATATTTGTCCGCAGCAAATTCTTTTACCGGAATTGTAGAGCTCACCTTGGCTGACGGCTCCATCTGCACAAGATTTACAATAGCTTTCCCCTTAGAAATACGGCTGGCCTGCGGAATTTCATAGACCTTGAGCCAATGCACCTGTCCTTTGTCCGTAAAAATAAGCAGGTAATCTCTAGTCGAGGCCACAAAAAGATGCTCGCTAAAATCTTCGTCTTTTAATTCCGCTCCGGTGGCCCCGGTTCCTCCGCGCTTTTGTTTACGATACGAACTTACCGGCAAACGCTTAATATAGCCGCCGTGGCTGATGGTCACCACCACGTCCTCTTCGGCAATCAGATCTTCAACTTCCAGCTCCTCGGCTTCTCCCACAATATCCGTGCGCCGGCTGTCTCCATATTTTTTCATTAAATCCTGCAGCTCTTCCTTAATAATTGCTTCGATTTTTTTAAGCGAAGCTAAAATCGCCTGGCATAATTCAATCTTCTTGAGAAGCTCGGCGTATTCGGCATCAATTTTATCGCGCTCCAGAGCCGTTAAGCGCTGCAGCTGCATTTCTAAGATGGCCTGTGATTGTAGTTCAGAAAGCTCAAACTCCCTCATTAAATTTATTTTAGCTGCCTCCACGCTCTTAGAGGTCTTGATCACCTTAATAATCCGGTCAATAAATTTAAGCGCGATTTTCAAGCCCTCTAAAATGTGCGCGCGCTTTAAAGCCTTGTCTAATTCAAACTGCGTGCGCCGGCGAACAATAACTCTGCGATGTTCAATATAACAATCTAATACCTGGCGCAAATTTAAAACCCTGGGCCGATTATCCACCAAAGCTAACATAATAATCCCAAAGGTATTTTCTAATTGCGTATGCTTATAAAGTTGATTTAAAACAATCTGCGATTCGGTATCGCGCTTAAGTTCAACGACAATGCGCATACCTTCTTTATCGGATTCGTCGCGAATATCGGAGATGCCTTCGATTTTCTTATCATCCACTAAATTGGCAATGGACTCAATCAGCCCGGACTTTTGTACCTGATAAGGAATCTCGGTAAAAATAATTAAATCCTTACCGTTTTTCTGATGCTCCACAGTCGCCTTGGCCCTCACCAGAAGTTTGCCCCTGCCGGTCATATACGCATCCTTAATCCCGCCCTTGCCGCAAATTAACCCACCGGTGGGAAAATCCGGCCCCTTAATGTAGCGCATCAGATCTTTAATTTCTGCCTCGGGGTGGTCCAACAGATAAATAATCGCTTCACAAACTTCATTTAAATTATGCGGCGGAATATTGGTGGCCATGCCTACGGCAATACCGCTGGAGCCGTTAACCAAAAGATTAGGGAGGGTTGCCGGTAAAAGCAGCGGTTCTTTTAAAGAAGAATCGAAATTGGGCCCGAAATTTACGGTTTCTTTTTCAATGTCCCCCAACATTTCGTCGCTCACGGCGGCCAGACGGGCCTCGGTATAGCGCATGGCGGCGGCGGCATCCCCATCCACTGAACCAAAGTTTCCCTGGCCATCCACCAAAGGATAACGTAAAGAAAAATCCTGCGCCATTCTGACCAAGGTATCATAAATCGCCACATCGCCGTGGGGATGGTACTTACCCATAGTTTCACCAACAATACGCGCGCATTTCTTATAGGGCTTGGAGTGCTCCAGACTAAGCTCCCGCATCGCATAAAGAATACGCCGATGTACCGGCTTTAACCCATCACGCACATCCGGTAGAGCCCGGCCTACAATTACGCTCATGGCGTAATTTAAATAGGAATCCTTAACTTCGTCCTCGATATAAACCTGAATTATTTTTTCGTTGCGCGTATACATAATTTAACCCTAATTCCTAAACTGATTTAGATATCCAGATTTTTAACTTGGTGCGCATGATCTTCGATAAATTCACGCCGCGGCTCAACCTGGTCTCCCATTAAAACGGTAAACATCTTGTCGGTTTCCACCGCATCCTCTAAGGTCACCTGTAAAATTGTGCGCTTTTCAGGATCCATGGTCGTATCCCAAAGTTGCTGCGGGTTCATTTCACCTAAACCTTTATACCTTTGAATATGCATGCCCTTGGCCGCAACTTCTTTAATATAGCTCAAAGTTTCTTTTAAACTAAATACCTCTTTGACGTCATCACTGTTGGCAATGCGATAAACCGCTTTGATTTTTTTATCGGTGACCTTGCTTGTGCCGGCCCTAGGAGCTCCCAGGCTGTCAAAGTAGGTTTCAAACTCAATCCCTAATTTTTCAATTTTTAAAATTAATTCTTCAATCTCCTGGGCCTCAAAAAGCTGCAAAACATCTCTCTCTGCCTCTTTACCTTCTTTTTCGGTAAGCGTGGCTAGTTCTTTATCCGAATAAACAAACTGGTTGTTACCATCCACTTTTACCCTATAAATTGGCATTTTTTTGGTCTTTGGGTGCCTAAAACCTAGATATTCTGCGAAATTCACTCCCTTTTTATCTAAATAGCGTCCCAGTTTATCCAGCTCCACCAAATTTCGTAAAAGTTCTTTGAACTGATTGTCCGTAAAAGCCAATTTATCTTTTACGCGGATTAATTTATGCCCCTCCCGGCCTAAATCTAGGAGCATATCATTCATCTGCTGTTCAGTTTGAATGTACTCTTCGCGTTGGCCTCTTTTAATTTTATAGAGTGGCGGCTGGGTAATATAAACATGCCCCTCCTCCACCAGCTTGGGTAGCTGACGATATAACAAGGTCAAAAGCAGGGTACGGATATGCGAGCCATCAATATCCGCATCGGCCATTAACATTAATTTATGATATCTAAGCTTGGTCAGATCAAATTCTTCCCCGATACCGGTGCCCAAAGCCGTAATGATCGTACGTATTTCTTCATTGGATAAAATTTTATCCAAGCGGGACTTTTCGACATTTAAAATTTTCCCTTTGATCGGCAGAATAGCCTGAAACCTTCGATCCCGTCCTTGTTTGGCCGAACCGCCTGCTGAGTCGCCTTCCACAATATATAACTCACATAATGCCGGATCACGTTCCGAACAGTCGGCCAACTTCCCCGGCAACCCGGCTCCTTCCAGAGCGCCTTTTCTGCGCGTTAACTCCCGCGCCTTACGCGCGGCCTCTCTGGCCCGTGAAGCCACTATTACTTTATCGATAATTTTATTGGCGACCGAAGGATTTTCCTCAAAATAACTGGAGAGTGCCTCCAGGCTCGTGGAAGCCACTAACCCCTCTACTTCCGAGTTGCCTAATTTGGTTTTAGTTTGCCCTTCAAATTGCGGATTAGGTACTTTAACGCTGATGACTGCCGTCAAACCTTCCCGCACATCATCGCCGGTAATCGCAATATTGTCTTTAAGTAAATTTTTAGATTTGGCATATTGGTTAATCCCCCGGGTAAGCGCAGATTTAAAACCCGAAAGGTGCGTTCCGCCTTCAATGGTATTAATATTGTTGGCAAAAGAAAACATGGTTTCCGCATAGCCATCATTATATTGTAACGCCACCTCCACATCTACATCGTCCTGAAGCTTCTCAAAATAAACCACTTTATTGTGCAGGGGGTTTTTATTTTTATTCAAATACTCCACAAACGATATGATACCGCCGGAAAACTCAAAAATCGCTTCTTTGTCCGAGCGCTCATCGGTTAATTTTATTTTTAACCCTTTATTTAAAAAAGCCAGCTCCCTCAGGCGGCCGGAAAGAATATCATAGGCGTATTCGGTTTTGGTAAAGATTGTTTTGTCGGGTTTAAAAGTAATTTTAGTGCCGGTCGAGGAGCTTTTGCCGATAACGGTAAGTTTGGAAACAGTTTTGCCGCGCTCATAGCGCTGATGATAAATTTTACCGTCTCTTTTTACCTCCACCTCTAACCAGTCCGAAAGAGCATTAACGCAGCTAACCCCCACGCCATGCAGGCCTCCGGAAACCTTATAAGAACGGTGATCAAATTTACCTCCGGCATGTAAAGTAGTCAGGGCAACTTCTACGGCAGGCTTCTTTTCGGTTTTATGCATATCCACCGGAATACCGCGGCCATTATCTACCACGGTAATACTATTATCCGGCTGAATCGCCACGGCGATCGAATCACAAAACCCCGCCAAACTTTCATCCACGCTGTTATCCACCACCTCAAAAACCAAATGGTGCAAACCACGTACCGAAGTGTCCCCGATATACATGGCCGGCCGGCGCCTTACCGCTTCAATTCCCTCTAAAACCTGGATACTAGTAGCGTCGTAAGCCTTAACGCCTTCGGAGGGTTTTTGATTATTTTTGCTGGCTGCTTGATTTTTTTTCACGCGATTTCTCCAATACGAAAATTTATATTTTTTAGTCCCGGATTCTCTTTTTTAAGCTCTTTAAGCAACTCTTCTTTTTTTAAACTTAAAATATACAACCAGGCCGAGGAATCTACGTTTAAACCCAGAATCCCTTTGCTGAAATATTTAACCCTTATATGCCCCAACTCCTTCTTTGTCAAGGCTTTTTTTAACCACTGCTGGGGGCCGCTATCCTGAAAAACGGTTTTTTTAGCAGCCAATTGGCGCATTACTTCTTCTAGGGTGTTTTTTAAAAGTTCCATACTTTTAATTAAGGCGCATAGGTAAAACTATATAAACATATCCGCTAATTCGAATCACCCCCGGTTTTTCTCCGTCCACCAGCTCTAAATTAACCGTTTCTTCATTCAAATTCTTTAAAATATCAATTAAATAAACCGGGTTAAAGCCAATCACCAGTTCTTTGCCCTGATATTCAACCGCCAGCTCTTCATAAAACTCTCCCACATCCGGCGTAGATTTAGAAATTACTAATTTATTCTTAAAAACCTCCAGCTTAACCGCCTGATAGTCCGGCGTAGCCAAAAGCGCCGCTCTTTTTACCGCCACTAACAATTGGCTGCGCACTACCTTCATTTTGTTTTCAGAAACCGGCGGGACAACCTGTTTATAGTCCGGAAATTCTCCTTCAATTAACCGGGACACAATTCCCACGCTGCCTAAATCAAAAAGCGCCTGGTTACTACTGACTACTAAAGATAACTCTTCCCCGTCTTTAAGATTCCGATTTAATTCCTGGATTGTTTTTAAAGGAACAATTATATTTATCTCTACGTCTGATTCCACGGTTAGTTTTCTCTCTGCTACTGCTAATCTTTTACCATCCGTTGAAACTAGGGTTAAAAAGCTTTTATTAATTTTAAAAAGGATCCCGTTCAACACATAGCGCGCCTCATCTAAAGAGACCGCAAATGCCGTTAAAGACAACATTTGTTTAAACACCCCCTGATCCATCTTAATGGCTTTTTTGTCTTTAAATTCAGGGAGTTTAGGAAACTCTTCTTTAATTAAGCCCATAATTTTAAATTGACACACCTCCGAATCAATAATCACTTGGTTGTTTTTTTTGGTTGTAACACTAATCGTCTCCAAAGGAAATTCTTTAACAATATCACCAAACCTTTTGGCCGGGATTGTAATCGCCCCTGCTTCTTGAATATCCACAGGGATTACACAGGTTATTCCTATGTCTAGATCTGTGGCGGTTAATTTTAAAACACCGGCTTGAGCTTCAATTAAGATATTAGAAAGAATAGGTAGGGCGGATTTAGTGGTAATTACATTTTGTACGGTTTGAATGGCGTTAACTAAGTTATTTTTTTCTACTTTAAATTTCATTTTAATCTCTCCTTCTATTTATATATATAAGAACTTAAAATCGTAGTAGTAATAAAGTAAAAGTTTTTAGTGTACAAGCATATAAAGTGTTTTAATGAATATGGTTATAATAAAAAAGACTGGTTAATAACCTGGGTATTATTGTTTGATAACTTGAATAACTTTATCTATGCGTTCTTTTAACCCAGGATTATTTTTTATATCTTCTCTAATTTTTTTATAAGAATGTAAAACCGTAGTGTGGTCTTTACCTCCAAAAAGTTCTCCGATTTCAGGCAAAGACAACTCCGTTAACTCTCTACTTAAATACATCGCAATTTGCCGCGGAAAAACTACTTGTTTGTTGCGCCGTTTAGTTTTTAGGTCCTGCAGAGAGATACCGAATTCTTCCACTATGCAGCGTTGAATAAAATCTATGGTGATCAACTTAGCCGGTTCTTTAAGCAGGTCTTTGAGTACTTCTTTGGTCAACTGCAAAGTAACCGGGGCCTCTTCTAGCAAAGAATAAGCAATGGTTCTAATTAAGGCCCCCTCTAATTCGCGGATATTAGTTTTAATGAGTTGAGCAATAAAAAAAATCACTTCATCCGGCACAGTAACCGGTTCGCGTTCAATTTTTTTCTTAAGGATCGCCACCCGCGTTTCTAAATCCGGGGGCTGAATATCCGTTGCTAAACCCCAGCCAAACCGGGAAACCAATCTTTCCTGCAGGTTAGTGATTTCTTTGGGCGGCCGGTCTGAAGAAAATACGATTTGTTTATGTGCGTCATATAAAGTGTTAAAAGTATGGAAAAACTCTTCTTGGGTAGACTCCTTGCCGGCGATAAAATGGATATCATCAATTACTAAAACATCCAGGGAGCGGTATTTTTGGCGAAAAGCCGAAGTAGAACGATGAACAATAGCGTCAATTAATTCGTTAGTAAATTTTTCACTTGAAACATAACATATTTTTATTCCCGGGGCAGAAACGTTTTTAATGTGATGACAGATCGCCTGGATAAGATGAGTTTTACCTAAACCCACTCCGCCATAAATAAATAAAGGATTATACGTTTTAGCGGGAGCGTTAGCCACCGCCAGAGAATAAGCATGCGCATGACGATTGGCTCCTCCTACTACAAAGTTCTCAAAGGTATAGCGGGAGTTAAGATTAGTAAAACCCACCCCCAGCAAGTTCTTGGCGTTGGCGCCAGGTGTAGGAATAAGCGTCTCCGGATTGACCAAAGCGGCGTTGGCCAGCAGCTTTACTAACAGATTATCCAAGCCTTTAGACTTTAAGGTTGCCTGAATAATCCCGAGGTAGTGTTTTTCTACCCAGTCTTTAAAAAACTGATCCGGAGCCTCCAGGTCTATGGTTTGACCATCCTGGCTGGAAAACTTAAGCGGCGCTATCCAGGTAGCAAAGGTAGTTTCTCCTAGCTTAATTTTTAACTCTTCCAGTACTCCTTCCCAATTTTTAGTCAGCTCCAACATTATTACTCCTAAAAGACGTTAAATGCTAAAACCCCCCTGCCCAGACGAAGTTTAGCTAATTAGCAACTTTATAAAACAATTAAGCTGAGCGGGTTTTGGCGACGCACAGTATTAACAGTTTATGCACAGCTTGTATAAATCTGTGGATAAAACTCTGGGCCAATTTTTATCAAGTATGGCTATTATAACAAAGACTAAAAACCTTGCAAGTAAAAAAGTTAAATGTCAATCATTATACAACAATCTGTTAAACCGTCAATAAAAAACTTGACCCCAGCCTAAATATATGTTACAATTCACAAAATCCAGAAAATTATTTTTATAAATTGTGGATGATTTTAACGCGCCTCTGACGGGCTGGGGGTTAAAAACCCCGGGGGGCAAAAAGGAGATTTAAAACATGAAAAAAAATTTAAAGACGCCCTCAAATATTGTGGGTAAGAGACGCCACGGGTTTCGCAATAAAATGGCATCTAAAAATGGGCGTAAGCTTTTGGCTCGTCGACGGCTCAAGGGAAGAAAACGCCTCTGTGTATGACCCCAGAGACGCTCGGCGTTTGAACCCGGCCCACTTTGCGTCTAAGCTGATCCTGGCTTACCAGAAATATTTAAGGCCGATTTTGCCGTCGGGTTGTCGCTTTGAGCCGGGTTGTTCGGAATATACCAAACAGGCAATTTTAAAATACGGATTCATTAAAGGAGTATTTAAGGGGCTAATCAGAATATTGCATTGCCATCCATTTTCTGGCCGGTCGGGTTATGATCCCCTGATATAAAATCTATGGAAAAACGTTTAGTGCTTGCCATTGCTCTCTCGCTATTGGTTTTGTTAAGCTGGTCCGCTTTGAGTCCTAAGCCGCAAATAGTTGATAATAAAGGCTTTATAGCAAATAAAACTCAAACTCCAAACCCTGTCTGGGAAACCACTACAGCCATAGCTCCCGCTGTGGCTACGCCACCGTCTGTGAATTTAGCCAAAGAGACGGTAAAATTTATTCAGGATGGCCGAGAAATAATTTTTGATCCGGCGATGGCCGCGATCGTCGAGATAGTTTTTAAAAACGGCCTTGAACATCCTTTGTCCCTTAAAAGAGGTTTTCTTACCGACGGCGCCCTGGCTTTTAAACAGCAAAGCTTAACTAAAAACGAGATCTCATTTATTTATGAAGACCAGAACAAGCTAATTATTAAGAAGTTCGTTATTCCTAACAATAGTAATGTCATAGAGTTAGAAGTTCTGGTTAAAAATTTATCCGCTACTCCTTTAATTTTTAATCCACAATTAGTTTTAGGCCGGCTGGATTTATCAGCAAAAAATACCCAATCACGCTACCAGGATATTTTTCTGGGCAACCAAGAAAAAACTTTGCATCTGTCCGCGGGTAAAGATTTTAATAATTCGGGTGCAAAATTTATTGGCCTGCGCGATCAATATTTTTGTGCTATCGTGGAGCCCGTTAATCTGACGACCAGTGCTTATATTAAGAAAATTTCTGCGCAAGAATCCGAAGTTGGTTTGTTCATGAACGAAATTAGTCTTAAGCCTGGAGACCAGATTGGACATTCATTCCATATCTATTTGGGGCCGCAAGACTTAAAGACAATAAATGCCGCTAATCCAGAATGGACCGCGATTATATATTTCGGCACCTTTGATTTCATTGCACAACTACTTTTACAGTTGTTAGGCTTTTTCTATGGCTTGGTACATAATTGGGGATTAGCAATTATAATATTAAGTATTGCTGTGTATTTTCTGCTTTTTCCTCTTTCCATTAAGCAGATGCGTGCGATGAAAGAGATGCAGATTTTACAACCAAAGATTGAAGCCTTACGCAAAGAGCTTAAGGATAATCCGCAAAAACTAAACAAAGAAATAATGGAACTATATAAGGAACATAAGGTTAACCCGCTCGGCGGCTGTTTGCCGCTTTTACTGCAGATGCCCATATTTTTCGCTCTTTATCAGGCCCTGATTCGTTCTGTGGCTTTAAGAGGCGCGCATTTTCTGTGGATTAAAGATCTTTCCTCGCCGGATCAAGCTTTTGTTTTTAAAAATTCCATTCCATTTCCGGTTAATCAGGTAAATATTTTACCAATTTTGATGGCGATCGGTATGTTTGTGCAGCAAAAAATTTCTATGGGCAAAGCCACCGGGGAGGCTGCCCAGCAACAGAAGATGATGTCAATTATAATGCCGATTATGTTCGGAGTAATTTTCTATCAAATGCCATCAGGGCTAGTACTTTATTGGTTTGTTAATAGCCTGCTTATGCTCGGCTATCAATTTCGTATTAATCGTCAAAAATGAAAAGAGTAAAATATGTAGAAGTAGAAGGTAAGACGGTTGACGAGGCCATTGAAAAAGGGTTACAGGAGCTAAAGCTTCCGCGCAACCGGGTAAAGATAGAGAGTTTGTCTGAGGAAAAAAAGGGACTCTTTGGTATGGCTGGGGCTAAACCAGCCAAGGTCCGCATAAGCGTAATTGAGAGTAAATAACTGCTTGACAAAACTGTAAATTTTAGGATAATAAGTTTAAGAAGCTTAATGTTCTATAGGCCATGTTTTCTAGAAGGAATTTTAAATAATTCGCCCGAGTGTTCCTCGGGGAACAATTTGTAACTATAGTAATATCAATGGGTAAAATAATTGTAATCTGCAATCAGAAAGGGGGAGTAGGCAAAACTACTACCTCAATTAACCTGGCAGCTTATCTGGCGATGGCCGGTAAAAAGGTTATGCTCATCGATCTAGATCCTCAAGCCAATGCCACTAGCGGCATTGGTGTCAACAAACACGATATCCAAAAAAGTACCTACCATATCTTGCTTGAAGAAGCTAAATTTTCCGACATTGTACAGAAAACCGCGTTGGATAATCTAACCCTCGCTCCCTCTAATTTGGATTTAACCGGAGCTGAAGTAGAGTTAGTGGGAGCATTAGGACGAGAATATAGATTGAAGAGGGCGTTACAACTTGAAAAAAATAATTATGACTTTATGATTATTGATTCTCCACCATCATTGGGGCTACTTACGATTAATGGTTTATGCGCTGCCGATTCAGTAATCATTCCGGTACAATGTGAATATTATGCATTAGAAGGGCTTACGCAACTACATCATACTGTTCAACTTGTGAAAGAAAATCTTAATCCTGCCTTGATCATTGAAGGAGTGCTTTTAACTATGGCGGATTTCCGCACCAATCTTACTAAAGAAGTTATTCAAGAAGCGCGCAATCACTTTAAAGATAAAGTTTATAATACGGTTATCCCTCGTAATATTCGATTAACTGAAGCTCCGAGTTTTGGCAAGCCCATAGCTTTATATGATCGAGACTCTTTGGGGGCGCAGAAATATGAAGAGCTTACCCGGGAAATATTAGGCTTACCCTTAAATTCAAAAATTGGACAAGGAGCGGAGTAATGGAAAGAAAAGCTTTAGGTAAAGGTCTGGGCGCATTAATTCCCGAAATAACCGTGGATAGTACGATCAGTAAAAAAGAAGAAATTATTTATGTTCGCTCTGAACAAATAAAACCCAACCCTTTCCAGCCGCGTGAAGATTTTAATCAGCAAAACATTGAGGAGCTCGCGCAATCGATCAAAGAAAAAGGAGTAATTCAACCACTTTTAGTGAGACGCAAAGGGGACAACTATGAGCTTATTGCCGGAGAACGGAGGCTTCGCGCTGCTAACTCATTGGGGATTAAAGAGATACCGGTTATTGCGCGCGATGTTTCGGATCAAGATTCTTTAGAGTTGGCTTTAATTGAAAACATCCAAAGAGAAGGTTTGAATCCGATTGAAGAAGCACATGCTTATCAACACCTGATGGATAAATTTCAAGTCACTCAAGAAAAGATAAGTGAAGTTTTAGGCAAGTCCAGAGTCACCATTACTAATACCCTGCGTTTACTTAAACTTCCGCATGAAATTCAACAGGAGATGAAAAAAGGCCGCATCAGTTTTGCGCATGGCCGTACTTTACTTGAAGTTGACGATACTAATCAGCAGCGTAGATTGGCGCAGGATATTATTGCCAAGGGGCTTTCGGTGCGCGAGCTGGAAAACCTGATTAAAAGCATAAGGCCTAAATCTGTAAAACGCAGTATCGGACAGGGTCAGCGTGAACCGCTGGTGGCAATTTTAGAGGAGCAGTTGCAGCATGCTTTAGCGACGAAAGTGCGGATTAGCAAAAGAAAAAAACGCGGGCATATTAACATCGAATTTTATTCGCCCGAGGATCTTCAGCGTATAGTTAACGTTATTAAAGGAGGAAAATAAATAATGGGCCAGGCTGTTTTAATTTTAGTTAAACCCGACGGGTTAAAAAAATCGCTTACTGGCAATATCCTTACGCGTTTATCGGAGACTAAGCTGGAAATTGTAGCGGCAAAAATGGTGCGCGTATCTAAGGCTTTGGCGGAAGAACATTATAAGCACTTAAAAGATAAACCATTTTTTAGCGAGATTGTTCAATATTTGCAGGGAGATTTACATGGCCGCAAGAAAGTCATGGCTTTGGTTTATTGGGGTAATGACGCGATAACTAAATGTCGGGATTTAGCCGGAGCCACTAATCCTGAGGAGGCGGAGTCGACCTCCATCCGGGGTTCTTACGGCCGGATCACCACGAGTGGTGTTTATGAAAATGTCGTCCACGTTTCATCTAATGATTCTGAAGCGGAGAGAGAGATTAAGCTTTGGTTTGCACCCAGTGAAATTATCGTCGAACTTTATCCGACAAAAAAGGTCGTACACAAAGAATTTTCCAGCATCGTGTGGGCGGACAAATGAAAAACATAATTAATAGTATGACGGGATTTGGTTGCCAGGAGACCGAGGTTAATTTTATCGGCAGGATTAGCGTGGAGCTAAGGTGCACCAACCATAAATTTTTAGAAACAGTTTTTCATTTACCGGAAGGGTTGCTTTCTTTGGAGGATAAGCTAAAAAAAGAAATTGAAGGCAGAATTAAAAGGGGTAGAATTTACGGCGTGATAAATATTAAAGGGCAACTTGCCCAGGGGATCTTTGTTAACCGTAAGCTGCTGAAGAATTATTTGCACGAGCTTAATAGCCTTAAGAAAGAGTTTAAAATTAAAGATGGTTTGGGTTTGGATTCATTAATCCGCCTGCCGGGGATTTTGTCGCTTAAAGAAGATAAGCCAACAGGTGAACATATTTGGGAGCAGCTTAAGCCCGTTTTTTTGCAGGCACTTACGAGTTTATTAATCGCGCGCCGCAAAGAAGGTCGGGCTTTGACCGGTTTATTAAAGAAAAGAAGCGCCCTGTTGAAGAAAGATTTAATTTTTATTAAGCGGCGTTTTGTGGTGGCGGTAAAAAATAGGCTTAAAAAGATTCAAGCGGAGGAGGAGCGTTTGGCTTTTTTAAAAGGCGCAGATGTATCTGAGGAGACGGACCGGCTGTATTTTCACATTAATAATTTTGGGCATAAGCTTACCCAGGGCGGCGCAGTGGGCAAGGAGTTGGATTTTATTACCCAGGAGATGCAGCGGGAGGCCAATACCTTGGCCGCTAAGTCATTTGACTTGATTATTTCCGGCCGCGCCGTAGAAATGAAGAGCCAGATTGAGAAGATCCGCGAACAAGTGCAGAATATCGAGTAGTGAAAGCCGCCAAAAGACAAAATAAATTAGGGAAAATTTTTGTGATCAGTGGGCCATCCGGCTCAGGCAAAACCACCCTTCTGACCAGTTTAATTCAAGATAAACAAATCGCAAAATTACTAGTAAAATCCTGCTCAATTACTACCCGGCCAAAGCGCTGGCCGGAAAGAGAGGCCAAGGAGTATTTTTTTGTTACCCCGTCCGCGTTTAGGCGCCTGATAAAAGC
>JAZDLL010000083.1:0-37909 GCA_043802105.1 Candidatus Omnitrophota bacterium | reverse complement strand
AAAATTAAAGAAGAAGTAATATATCTGTTATTTGTTTAAGCGGTTTAAAACCCCTCGCCTTTAATTACGACGGGGGGTTTGTTTTTATGGCGGTTGAACTGTTTATTTAAAAATGATAGAGAAAAAACTTAACTTTTTTTTACGTACCTTCGGATGACCGATGGTTACGGTGGCTCGGGATGGCGCTGGAGATTTTAAAGAGGATAAATGGCTTGGAGTGATAGAGTTATAGCAAGATAGTCTGAAAAATAAGATTTTATCAAATGTTGTATAATGTGTTGCAATGTTAACTAATAGAAGGAGAGAAGTAGTGGAGGAACAAGAGAAAATTCAGGCAGCTAAATTAATCCACGAAAAGGCTCGCTATTATCGGGGGCGGTTCCTCAACTCGGTTGCGTGCATTGAGCACGACATCGCGCATATTTTGACTGACTATTTTTGCACTTCTGATCTTGGGAAAAGAAAAATCTTCTACGAAGACATTGTTACGAGGGCATTCTTTAGTCTCAATAGAAAAAAAGACATCCTAATGAGAATAGTGCGAGCTGATTATCCACTTTACTGGGAAGAAAACCGGGAAGTGCTCTCTGCGTTCCAAGAAATACTTGAATTCAGGAATAAGTTAGCGCATTCGAGAGTAGATGTGTCAGATGAGGCATTGGCTAGGCCGATTAAAGAAGGGGTCGGTTTTACCGATTGGAAGGATGGAAGACCTATAACCGAAGAGGAATTCAACGATTGGGAAGTGAAAGCAAACATGATTTCTTCTTGTTTAACGGATATCAAGCGCCTGCTACCCTACAAACAGGTCAAACCTAATAAGACGGCGGAGTTAACATAAGAAATGGAATACCCAAAAGATTACTTTGAAATTATCAAGCGGAATATGGAAAATAAATACAAAGAGCATCTTGAATTGAACAAGCGACTGTATGACCTTGTAACTTCGGCAATAGAGCAGATCAATGCCAAAGGACTGCGAGATAAAGAGCTGAGCTTATTTAGTTTAATAGTAATTTCAATGCTCGCAAAAACCCGCAAGCATTACAATTCGATCCAGGAATTATGTAAGCTTGGCTTTGGAGAAGAGGCCGGTATCATAGTCAGGAGCATGACTAATGCGTTTATAGACCTTGCATATATTTCTAAGCGCGGCAAGAAGGTATTATCCGAGCGCTGGGCGAGATTTGACTGGATAATAAAAGGGCAAAAGACCGAAATAGCCGAGATGATGGATAAGCTGTGCAAAGCTCCTGTCCTGAAAGGAGAGGAGCTTAAAAAATGGGAAGTGAGAAAAAAAGAGATTCGTGCACATATAGATGAATTCAGGAAAGACTATAAAAGCGAACAAACAAAATATGACTGGTCGGGCTATTCTATCAAGACTAAGGCAGAAAAGACAGGCAAGGGCCCGAAATTACTATACCATACAGTTTATAGGTATAATTCGGATATAGAGCATAGTAACGCCGCCGCATTAGACAAATATATAGATGATGATACTCCCAAAAAGATTCAATTTCTGTCTGAACCTAGCGAAAGCCATGTTGAGGAGAACCTAAGAGAGAGTTTTAATGTGTTTCTAAGGATAACTGTCATATTCTTTGAACAATTTGGATTAAAAGATTTTAAGAAAAAGACAGGTGGCTTAACTAAGGATTTTCTTAAGTTGTATAATAAAAATATAGATAAGCATGGATAATTTCGAACAAATCTTCAAGGGGTTTATAAATCAAGTGCCGGGCTGCGAAGTCTTAGAAGACGTATTTGATAAGCATCGCTTGAGGCAGTTCAGCAATGCGGATTATTTTCTAAAGAACAGAGAGATTGTGGCCGAATTAAAGTGCTTAGAGCAGGATTCTATGCCGAAATTGCAGGAATTTGTTGACGAATTAAAGGAAACGAGAGGAAAGATCTTTTTCGGCGAAATGGCGTTTGATAAGTATATTAAGGATTTTCCGGACAAGGATAGGTTAAATAAAAAGGCCATTAAAATCGTTACTCACGCCCTAAAAAATGATATCGGAAAGGCGAATAAGCAAATCCTTGAAACAAAGCAAGCGCTCGGTTTAAGCAACTCATCGGGATTGCTTATCGTTATAAACGTAAATAATAGAGCGTTGAAGCCGGACTTAGCCAGGCACGCGCTGCTTTCCTTGCTAAACACCAGATCGTTTCTTGGGAAAACAAATTACAACAGCATAAGCGCCTGTATGTATATTTCAGAAGCTCACCCTGAATTCGGCTTATTGCCCTTCATTGTCATGGATAGAGATCGCTCTAAGTCAAAAGATTTAGTTGCAATAGACATTAAATACTTAGAAGAGCTTCAGCCAAAATGGGCGCAATTTCGGGGCATCCCCTTAATAAAAGGTACAGAAGACATGCTGGGTAAGTTGGGCAATAATCCAAATTTGGATTCTGGGCCCAAGAAGCGAAGCGATGTTTGGATAGAAGAATATAGAAAAGACAGGTATATGGCTAATTTAAGCGATGAAGAATTTGTAAGCGAAGCAGCAAAAACGATGAAAGGTATTTTGGTAAAAGATGCGGCGACAGGAAGAATAAGTTGGAAAAAAGATTTTACGGTGTTACCCAAGCTTACGCATTGTTTTGAGGAAGCCAATTTAAGAGGGTTAGATTTTCGTCGAATAAGGGATAGATTTGATGAAATATAATATTTATGGCAAAAGATAGAGTAAAGGTTAATCGTTGGTATTTTGTAGATAATATAAAAGCAACTTGTGCAAGTTATTTGAGTACAGCTAAAATCTTCCTGGATAGCTCCGAGACAATTTGTGACAAGAATTTGGAGCGCTTTGGTTCAGAAGCATTTAAAGTGGTATATTATTTAATAGGACATTCTCTGGAATTAAATTTTAAAGCATTTCTTTTGCATAAGGGATACAACGAAGATACATTAAAGAGGAGTTTTAGTCATAATCTTAGCCGCTTAAGTGAGGAAGTTAAGAGAAATGGGTTAGTTATTTTAGACGCAGAAGACGAAAAAGCGATTAACGAATTAAATGATTATTACTCAAATAAAGAGATCGAATATGAAAAGACGGACTTTGAATTAGACGCGCCGTGGCATTACTTTGACATAATTAAGAAGCTTTTGAATGAGGTAAAGAAGGCAGTTGTAGTAATAATATGAATAAAAAACGAATAAAGAGGGCCATTTTTATTTAGAGCTGATGAACGTAGCGGTTTTTTAATCGAATGTTGTTATGAAAACACGAGATACAGATTTTTTTAGTCAAATTAAAGAGAAATGGTATTCTCCTTTAGAGAAACAGACGCGTTTCTTAAATAGGGTAAAGTTGCTTAATAAAATAAAGTTAGGGAATAATCCACAGTTAATCAACGAACTGATACTTGCCAATTTAATATTAAATAACAAAGATTTTGTTTGTAAAGAGCTATTATATGAGCCTAAACCTGACACTTCAAAGAATTCAGCTAAAACAATAGATTTTCGCTTTATAACGGGGAAAGGAGATACGGTTTATTGCGATGTTAAAACAATTAAGCCTGATAATAAAGACTCATGGGAAAAATTTGTGAAGGATCAGAAATATTTTCCTAAAAATGTGCACGTAGAGATAGAGAAAGAATGGTTAGGTGGTGAAATTTATCATTGTATGCGCAATGCACGTGCTTCAATGCTCCAATATGCTACCGAATTTGAGGATAAAATCAAAACATACACCAAAACTACTAAGACGCACTATGTTCTAATATACTGTGGCAACGGGTTTCATTGGCATTTAGATGAGTTTGAGGATTTCGCTGATTTTTATTTAACAAGCAGACATAATCCCGGTGATCAGTTCTGTGATATGGAAAATTATTATATGAAGTCAAAAAAGATAGTGTTCAAAAAAACTATAGAACGTTTTGCTTACTTTGAACGCAAAGAGTACGAAATAGAGTATCGTAAATTTGTATGCCCCGTACGAGGTCCCTGGATCACTGGTAGGTGGAAAGTAGTCAATTAATAAGTGAGATTATTTAAGTATTTTTAGTAAAACAAATGGAGGTGCCTATGAACGGTTTTAAAAAAGGATCTGGTTCTTTGTAATAAAGACGGCAAGGTAATTAAGGTTTATCCCTATGGCAGTGAAGAGCAGCTTAGATATGAAATGGTCCTGGAAATATTATTTGAAGCAGACAGGAGAGCTTTCGAGAAGCTCATAGAGGGAAGAGAGCATAAAAAGCAAGTAATAGACAGTCAGATAGAGGAATGTAATAAAAAGATTTTTCGCAAATGCAGCAAGCGCTCAGCAAAAAGATACAATATGACTCAGGCAGCAAGAATTTTAGGAGTACATCGCGAAACTTTATATTACTGGATTAAGAAGGGTTGGCTTAAACCAAAACGCGATTATCGCAATTATCCGGTTTTTACAGTTTTAAACATAGAAGAACTAATAAAGTGGAAGAATACGATAAAATGCTAGCGATTTTGAAATTCACAGAAAATGAATCTAACAGATTGACTGAGAAGGAGTTAAATACATTTTTGCGTCTCGTACATTCATCGGTTTAGACAGTTTTATGTAAACCTTAAAACATGGATTTGTAATTACATAATTTATTATGAAACAAGAAGTTACAGCAAAGAAAGTGTTCATCCGCACGCTAGGTTGCCAGATGAACGTCAGAGACTCGGAAGTAATTTGCGGATTGCTACAGAAGGCAGGCTATGGCGTTAGCGCCAATGACCAGGGGGCAGATATTGTAATTTTTAATACTTGCTCAGTGCGCAAACATGCGGAAGACAGGGTCTGGAGTCTGATTGGCAGCTATAAAGGTTCTAAAATTATCGGCCTGGCCGGGTGCATGGCGCAGAATTATAAAAAGCAGGCTTTTGCCCGCGATGCCAATATTAGTTTTGTGGTGGGGCCTCAAGATATCCATAAACTTGCAGATATTCTTAAAAAAATTACCGCTAAAAATTTATCCAAACCTAAGATTCAGGAGACGTCCGGAAGCAGCCGTCCCGAGGAAATTTATCATACCGATTTTTATCAAGGTAAAAATCATGCTTATGTAGTTATCTCGGAAGGCTGTTCTAATTTTTGTTCTTATTGTGTGGTGCCTTATGTGCGCGGCCCTTTACGCCATCGCCAGTCTAAAGATATCTTAACCGAAATCCAGGAAGCTATTGCTCAGGGAATAACCCGGCTGACGCTCCTGGGGCAGAATGTTAACGCTTATCAGGATAAACAGGTCGATTTTACTAAATTGCTCCAGCAGGTTAATGGGTTGAGCGGTTTAAAAGAGTTTGATTTTTTTACCTCACATCCTAAAGATGCCAGCTTAGATCTTTTTAAGTCGATTAGAGATCTGGAAAAGCTGGCCAAGCGGCTGCATCTGCCTTTGCAGTCAGGCTCGGAGAGGATATTAAAGCTGATGAATCGGGGCTATGGAGTAAAAGATTACTTGGCTTTGATTGATTCTTATCGTAAAATTGTTAAGGGTGGGCGGTTAACTACGGATATTATTGTGGGATTTCCTACTGAAACCGGTCAAGAGTTTAAGGAAACGTACTCTTTAGTTAAAAAGGCCAGATTTAATGCCGCCTATATTTTTAAATATTCCTTACGGCCAGGCACCCAGGCGGCTAAGATTATTGGTGAACTTAAGCCGCCGGAGCTAGAGAAACGACATCGAAAAATACTGGATTTGCAAAGAGGCATTTCCAAAGAGTTAAGGAGCGCTTAGCTAAATGCCAAGAATTAAAGTTAGTTTAGTATTTTTGGTTTGGTTGGTTTTGCCGGGTCTTGGTTGGGCGTTGGACCTGGATACTTTAAAGACGGATTTTTTGCAAGGTAACTACCGGCGAGTAATTTTTGAAGCCCAGCCCCAGGTTGACCGGATGCACCTAGGCAATAGGGATGAATGGAATTATCTTTTAGGCTTATGTTATCTTAAAGAATCTAAATTAGATTTAGCGCAAGATTGTTTTCGGCGTATCTTGAACAATCCGGGTAGCAAATTTAAGGAAGAGGCAAGTTTAGCCCTGGCGGATACATATTTAGTTAGCGGCCAATTCCAGCAGGCAGAGGATAGCTATAATAAATTAATTGCCGATGATTCCAATAGCCGCCAAAAACCAGCGGTATGGTATCGGTTAAGCCAGCTGGAAACTAAGAGGGGAAATCATCAGAAGAGTAATGATTATTTATTTAAACTTAGAAGAGATTTTCCTTTGAGCCCGGAGTTACGCCTAACCCAAGGCATTGATTTTGTTAATGCTCCGGTAAAAGTTCCTGAGCCCCCGGTTAATGTAGCTAATGTATCTGCGCAAGCCGGTGAATATTCTATACAAGTAGGATTTTTTACAAGTAGTGCCAATGCCAATAATTTCAAGGACACCTTATTAAGTAAGAATTATCCTGCCTACGTAGAAAATTCCGGTACAGGTTATCGGGTCAAAGTAGGAAAATACAAGTCGCAAAAAGAAGCGTTAGATTTAGAGAGCAAGCTTTCCCAAGATGGGTTTGCCACCAAGATCTGTTCGTTGTAGCTTATGTTAAAAAAGAAGATAATTTTTCTCCTGGGGCCTACCGGTATAGGTAAATCCGCAGTAGCAATAAGCCTGGCTAAAAAGATTGGTGGCCAGATTATTTCCTGTGATTCCATGCAGTTGTATCGTAAGATGGATATTCTTACCTCCCAGGTAACTTCGAAAGAAAGAAAAAAAGTTAAGCATCATCTCTTGGGGGTGATTGACCCCGGGCAGGAATATAATGTAGCCAAATATCGCCAGGCAGCATTATCGATTTGCGACAAGCTATGGCAAAAAGGTAAAACGCCGTTATTTGTGGGAGGGACTGGGCTTTATTATTCGATTATTATTGACGGGTTGTTTCCGGCTGTCCCGCAAGATAGATTAATGCGCGCTAAATTGGAAAAACAGCTCAAACTAAAGGGGAGTAAATATTTATATCGCAAGTTAGCTAAAGTGGATGGCGCATCCGCCGCTAAAATTCATCCTAACGATACTAGAAGGATTATCCGTGCTTTGGAGGTGTATTTAAAAACAGGAACCTGTATTTCCCAGTTACAGAAAAATAGGGTGGGGTTGGGCAAAGAGCATCAGCTAAAGATTTTTGGATTAAATTCAAAAAGAGCATCTCTTTATGCGAAAATTGACCAAAGAGTGGATAAAATGTTTAACCAGGGCCTAATTCCGGAGGTAAAATATTTACTTAAGCATAAATTAAGCCGGACGGCTAGATGCGCTATAGGTATTGGCGAGTTAAAGGGGTATTTTGAGGGGCAGTATTCTTTACCGGAGGCCAAGCGCCTGATACAGCGTAACAGCCGGCATTACGCTAAACGCCAACTGACTTGGTTTAGAAAAGATAAACGTATCCGGTGGGTTAATATTAATAAAACTCAAACCCCTGCACAAATCGCGCTTAAACTATGGAAAAAGCTCTTTTAGTAAGCATTCAATTAAAGACGGATAAACACCACTGGCGCATCGAAGATATCTCTTCGGAGTTAGAGGAGTTGGCGGTATCGGCGAATGTCGAGGTGGTAGAAAATGTAGTTTGTATCTGCGATCGGGCAACCTCTAACTATCTTATCGGCAAGGGGAAGGTGGAAGAGATTGTTTTTATCGCCAATGAAGAAGGGGTAGATACAGTAATTTTTAGCCACGATTTAAGCGGCACTCAGCAACGCAATCTAGAAGGGGCGCTGGGCAAAAAAACGATTGATCGGACACAACTGATCCTGGATATATTTTCCCGGCGCGCCAGAAGCCCCGAAGGAAAGATGCAGGTGGAATTAGCCTTGCTGCAGTATTTACTGCCGCGCCTGACGGGCAAGGGAATTATGCTTTCAGGTTTAGGGGGCGGTATCGGCACCCGCGGCCCCGGCGAAACCAAATTAGAGATGGACCGGCGGCAGATTAGAAAAAAGATTGATAAGCTTAAGGATGATCTAAAGATATTTCGTCAGCATCGTTTAACCGTGAGTAAAAAAAGAAAGGGTAATAATTTACCGGTGGTGGCTTTGGTGGGCTATACCAGCGCCGGAAAATCAACTCTGCTAAACCTTTTAACCGCCTCCACCCAGATCACTTCTGAGAAACTGTTTACTACCCTGGATCCACTTTCTAAAAGTTTAAGCCTTCCTAACGGTCAAAATATCATTGTTTCCGACACCGTGGGGTTTTTACATGATCTTCCGCACCATTTGATCGAAGCTTTTAAGGCCACTTTGGAAGAGGTTAATGATGCGGATTTATTAATTCATGTTTTAGATGTGGCTGATCAGCGGTTGCTCCAGCATAATCAGGCCGTGCTTAGCGTTTTGGCCCAGTTAGGGGCACAGGACAAGCCTATCCTGGTGGCGTTAAATAAAATTGATCTGGTTAGCGACCGTAGCTGGCTGGAAATCTCCCGTAAAGAGTTTCCCAACTCTATTTTATTATCCGCTAAAACCGGGGAGAATTTGCCGGCTTTGATTGCCCAGATCGCTGAGCATTTTTCGGATCTGATGTTGAGCTTAAGGATCACTATACCGCATAGCCGGATGGAGCTGGTTGATTTTTTCTACCGGCAGGCCAAGGTAAAAAAGATTGATTATTTGCAGAAAGGCATCAATATTAGCCTGGATATCTCCCGGGCGCTCTTTAGTAGAATTGAGAAAGATAAAGATATAAAAATTAATCCTGCAACGTTGTCTCGGATTAATACTGAGGTGGCAGATGCTTTCCCTGATTTAAAGGGAAAGAAGTAAATGCCGCCGATTGTATTATCTGTTAGATTACCTAACAAAAATAATTATTTCACTTGACAAATTAAAATAGTTATGCTAATATTATTTTGTCAGGAGGCCAGGGATGGCGGTATTCAGTTTTAAGATTGCACCTGAAGAGCCGGTTTATGTGATCAGTGTAGTTTGTAAACTGGTGGATATACCGATCTGGACTTTGCGCCAGCTTGATAAAGCCGGAGTGGTTCGGCCAAAACGTTCGGGCAGTAAAAATCGGCTTTATTCGCTCAAAGACTTAAAAAAGCTGGAGTATGTGCATTACCTGATGGAGCGCAAGCGGGTGAATATTCACGGTGTAAAGATTATCTTAGGAAAGGGGGAATAAAATTTTTTTAAGGGTAAGTTAGCACTCTGGTGATTTAAGTGCTAATTTTGTTGACAAAATATTAGATTGTGTTAAAATCACCACTTAACGTCAAGTAGTAGTGGGCTTGGCGTTTAAGTAACAAGAAGTGCAATTTGGAGATCAAAGAATGCGTACCGTGGATTATAATTCCCGCAGGAAGCAGGTCTTGAATGCGGCGATTAACCGCTATATTAAGAACGCGCTTCCGGTGGCTTCCGATGATATTGCCGAAGAGTTTGATTTAAGTTCGGCAACCATCAGAAATATATTTTCTGAGCTGGATGATTCCGGGTACTTGAAGCATCCGTATACTTCCGGAGGGAGAATTCCTACGGATAAGGGGTACCGTTATTATGTGGATTTCCTTATTCAGCAGATGGAACTTTTGGATACCGAGAAACAGCGGATTCTTAAGGACTGTAAAAGAAAAATTCGCCGGCTGGATGATACCTTAGAGAATACTTCGGAGGTGATCTCTGAAATTACGCATTATGCCGGCATTGTATCATTTTTACAGTGGCAGGAGAAAATATTCTATAAAGGAATTAGCCGGATACTTGACCAGCCGGAGTTTAAGGATGCCGATAAAATTCGCCTCCTGGTTAGGTTGATGGAGGATAAAGGCAAGCTCTTAGATATTATTAACCGGGATTTCACCGGTAAGGTGAAAGTTTACATCGGAAGCGAATTAGGTTTTCCGGAAATGGAAAATTGTTCTTTAATCGTCTCCGGTTTTAAGTTAAAAAATCAACCTTCCGGCCGGCTGGCAGTGTTGGGGCCGATGCGCATGGAGTACGATCATATTATTCCGACCATGGAATATATCTCGGAGGTTTTGAACGGAATTTTGGAGGATTTTTAGCTAAGATGGAAGAAAATAAAGATAACAAAAAAAATGCGCAGCAGCCGCAGCAGGAAGATAGTCAAAAAAAAGAGGAAAAGAACGTTATTTTAAAGCCGGCAGAGTACTCGGCGCTTTTGGAAGAGGTTAAAAAAGGTCAGGAAAGCTACGATAAGATGCTGCGCAATCAGGCTGACCTTGAAAATACTCGCAAGCGCCTGGAAAAGGAAAGGCAGGATTTTGTAAAATTTGCTAATGAGGGCCTTATTCTGGATTTACTTAATGTGCTGGATGATTTGGAGCGGACGGTGGATCTGGCAGAATCAAATAAAGTAGAACTAGCCGCTTTCTTAAAAGGCGTGGAAATGATTTTGGCGCATTTATACGAGATGCTTAAGAATCACGGAGTTAAGCCGATTGAGGCGGAAGGTAAAATATTCGATCCGAATTTTCACGAGGCTTTAATGCAAGTAGAAAACAAAGAATTGCCGGAACACACGATAGTTGAGGTATTACAAAAAGGATATCTAATTCACGGGCGGGTATTAAGAACCGCTAAGGTAAAGGTTTCTAAAAAACAATAGGTGCGACACTCCCCGCTTAGCGGAAGATACCCGGCGCTAATTGGAATTGCGCCGGTATGCGCTTGGTAGCGCAATTGCGCGGGTGTTGTGTACGTACACAAGGAGGTCAACATGGCAAAAGTAATTGGTATTGATTTGGGTACATCTAACTCGGCAGCGGCGATTATGGAGGGCGGCCGGCCGGTGATTATTCCTTCCGCCGAAGGGGCGGGGGTAGCTTCGGGAAAAGCTTTTCCATCGTATGTTGCTTTTACTAAAGATGGCCAGCGACTAGTAGGTGAACCGGCCCGGCGCCAGGCAGCGATTAACGCCGAAGGTACGATTCAAGCCGCTAAGCGCAAGATGGGCACGGATTTTAAGTTTAAGGCTCACGGTAATGAGTATACTCCTCAGCAGATCTCCGCGTTTATCCTGCAGAAAATAAAACAGGATGCGGAGGCTTATCTGGGAGCTAAAGTGGAGGAGGTTGTCATTACCTGCCCGGCGTACTTTAATGATAATCAACGCCAGGCCACTAAAGACGCCGGTGAAATCGCAGGCTTAAAAGTTTTACGAATTATTAATGAGCCTACGGCGGCTTGTTTGGCTTACGGTTTGGAGAAGGCGGGCAAAGAGCAAAGAATTATGGTTTTTGATTTAGGTGGAGGTACTTTGGATGTGACTATTATGGAGATGGCCCAGGGGGTATTCCATGTGCAGGCCACCAGCGGCGATACGCAGCTGGGCGGAACGGATATGGACCGGGTCTTGCTTGAATATATTGTTGGGCAATTTAAACGGGAGACCGGTATTGATTTGATGGCTGACAAGATGGCCGTGCAGAGGGTACGCGAAGGGGCAGAAAAGGCTAAAATTGAGTTATCTTCTACGGTGAGTACGGATATTAATTTGCCTTTTATTACTGCTGACGCTACCGGCCCCAAGCATTTAACCATGACGATTACCCGGGCCAAGTTGGAAGATCTGGTGGGGCCGATTATCCAACGCTGCAAACATCCCATGGAACAGGCGTTAAATGACGCTAAGCTTTCGGCTAAAGAGGTTGACCGGATTATTATGGTTGGCGGGCCTACGCGGATGCCGATCGTACAAAAATTTGTGGAAGATTTTGTCGGCAAGAAAATTGAGCGCGGAGTTGACCCGATGGAGTGTGTGGCTTTAGGAGCGGCGGTGCAGGCAGCGATTATTACCGGAGAGGTTAAAGATGTGCTGCTTCTAGATGTTACTCCGCTTTCCTTAGGTATTGAGACCTTAGGCGGAGTTAATACTAAGCTCATTGAAAGAAACGCTTCTATTCCTACTCAAAAAAGCCAGATATTTTCAACTGCCGCCGATAACCAGACCGCGGTAACAATCCGGGTTCTGCAAGGGGAGCGACCGTTGGCTGATGATAACGTGGAATTGGGAAGATTTGATTTAGTCGGGATTCCTGCTGCTACCCGCGGCGTACCGCAGATTGAAGTAAAGTTTGATATTGACCGTGACGGGATTGTGCATGTTTCAGCTAAGGATCTGGGTACGGGCAAAGAGCAGTCTATCCGCATCAGCGCACCTAAGAAGTTATCTAAAGAAGAGATTGATAAGATGGTTAAGGACGCCGAAAGATTCGCCGCCGATGATGCCAAGAAAAGAGAAGAAATCGAGGCTATTAATCAGGCGGATAACTTGATCTACTCTACCGAAAAATCATTAAAAGATTACGGGGATAAGGTTAGTCAGACTGAGCGGGCGGATATCGAGGCCAAGGCCAATGATTTAAAAAGCGCGATTAAAGAGAAGAATATTGATCGCATAAAAAGGGGCGTGGAAGAACTGACCAAGGTTTCGCATAAGCTGGCAGAAGAGATTTATAAACAGGCAGCCAGCGCTAAGCAGCAAAGCTCCCAGAACGCCGAACCGGGGGCATCCGGCGGCCAGCAGGATGCTGCGCAAGAGCCCAAAGAGAGCGGAAAAAAAGACGAGGATATTATAGACGCAGAGTATAAAGAAGAGGATCAAGGCGAGAAAAAATAAAAATGTCAGTTAAGGGTGATTATTACCAAATACTAGGCGTTCCTAAGACCGCTACTCTGGATGAAGTGAAGAAGGCCTATCGTGAGATGGCGCTTAAATTTCATCCAGACCGCGTGCCGGCGGAAGAGAAAAAAGCTGCCGAGGATAAATTCAAAGGGATTTCCGAAGCTTATGCTGTGCTTTCAGATTCTGCTAAGCGCGATCTTTATGATCAATATGGACATTCTGGTATTGATCAAAAATACGCCCAGGAGGATATCTTTAGGGGGGCGGATTTTAGCAGCATTTTTCGGGAGATGGGTGGCGGATTTAGCGGGGGCGGGAGTATCTTTGAAGAGCTGTTTGGCGATCTGGGGTTTGATACCTCCGGTTCCCGGCAATCCCGGTCTGGCGCTTCCCGGCGCCGCGGTAGAGATTTGCAGATTGCCATTGAAATTTCACTAGAGGAAGCCGCGCAAGGTGTAGAAAAGATTATTACCGTTCCCCGCTATGAAACTTGTACGACTTGCTCAGGTAGCGGAGCCAAGCCCGGGACTAAACGGACGGTTTGCTCCCAATGCAAGGGAGCAGGTAAAACTGTAGTCTCTAACGGTTTTTTTCAGCTGGCTCAAACTTGCCCGCGCTGCGGCGGAGAGGGTTCAATTATCGCAACTGCCTGTCCGCAGTGCCGGGGTGAAGGCAGGGTTAAAATTACCAAAAAAATAAAAGTCAAAATTCCTGCCGGAGTGGATAATGGTTCTCAGCTGCGTGTACGCGCAGAGGGGGAGACGGGTGTAAATAGCCGGGGGGATTTATATGTGGCGATTGAGGTAAGGGAGCATGGGATCTTCCAGAGACATAATAATGATATCGCTACATCGGTGAGCATAAGTTTGGCTAAAGCTGTTTTGGGGGGCGAGGTTGAGGTTGCGGCTTTAGACGGAAAATTAACCATGAAGATCCCCGCGGGCACGCAATGCGGCAAAACCTTCCGGCTTAAAGGTAAAGGCCTGCCGGATTTGCATTCGCGGGAGATTGGTGATGAGTTGGTTAAAGTAGAGATTGAAATCCCTACCCGGTTAACTGCCCAACAGAGGCAGCTCATCGAGGAGTTTGCGCGTTTAAACGGAGAAGATTTCGGATCCAAAGAAAGCTTTACGGATAAGTTTAAGAAAACATTTCGGTAAAAGAGGGTACCTATGCCTACTTATGAATATGAATGTTTATCCTGTGAACATAAATTTGAAGTTTTACAGAGTATAACCGCTAAGCCTAAGACTAAGTGCCCTAAATGCGGTATGAAGCTAAAAAAACTAATTAGCAGCACAGCAGGGTTTATTTTTAAGGGTGCAGGTTTCTACGCTACGGACTATAAGAAAACCAGCAAAGCTACAAATAGCTCTGCGGCTGGCTCTTGCCCTAAGGCCAATGCTGGATGTGCGGGTTGCCCAGGCCAGAAGTAAATAAATTTGTTTTTAATTTATTGTTTTTGATGGATTTTATGCTAAACTATTTTTTTAGGCATAAGCTTAACTTCTCCAGGCGGGAACGATTTTTATGAACAAAACCAAAGCTTTTAAAGGGGTAGTTTATAATCCGGAAATAATTAAAGATTTTAAACAGGTGGTTTGCCCGCCCTACGATGTGATCTCCTCCTCGTTTCAAGATATACTTTGCGAACGTTCATTGCATAATTTTATCCACATACTCCTAGCTAAAGATTCCCCTCTGGATGATAAATACCGCAGAGCCGGTGCGATATTCCGCAGTTGGCTTAAGGATAAGGTGCTGGTTCAGGATGAACATCCATCGGTGTATTTTTATAGTCAACAATATGTCATCCGGGGAGAGAAAAAGACGCGTTTAGGTTTTATTTCTTTGCTCAGGCTGGGAGACGATAAAAACGGGGCTGTTTTCGGGCATGAAAATACGCATAACGCCGCCAAGCTGGACCGGTTTAAGCTGGTCAAGCAGGTGAAAGCCAATCTTAGCCCGATTTTTATAATTTTCCTGGATAAAAAACGCATTATTCAGCGTATTTTCCAGAAACAGATTCCTGCTTTGAAACCTTTCATTGAAGTTACGGATGATGAAAAAACTCAACATAAATTATGGCGCCTGAATGATTCGGAGGTACTTAAGGTAATTGAATCCAGCATGAACGGCGAAAATTTGTTTATTGCTGACGGCCATCATCGTTATGAGGTTTCCTGCGCCTACCGGGACCTGATGCGCGAGAAACTGGGCGCGCAATTCACCGGCGAAGAAGATTTTAACTTTTGCCTGGCCTATTTTACCAATACGGATTACCGGGGACTATCTATTTTACCCATTCACCGCTTGCTTAATTTAGAGACGCCCCTGGATCTAGATGACTTTATGGACAAGGCTAAAGAGTATTTTGATATCGACCAGCTAAAAGACAGGACACGTTTTTTCTTTCTATTGGAGAAAGCCGGTTGCGCAGAGCATTTGTTGGGGTTGTATAAAGATAAAAAATATTTTCTTCTGCGTCTTAAGAATGTCAAAATGTTGGATAAACTAATCGCAGATAAGCCCAAGGAGTACCGGGTGCTGGATGTGGCGATCTTTAATTACCTGGTCTTAAAGAATATTCTTAAACTAGATTTGAATAATCTGCCGGATATAAAATATAGCCCCAACCCCTATGAATTAATAGACCAGGTAGACGGCAACCCTTTTAATGTTGCCTGTTTCTTAAATCCGGTTAAAATTCAACAGATTATTAATATTGCCATCAGTGGCAATAAAATGCCCCCTAAATCCACCTATTTCTATCCCAAAGTACTTTCAGGCCTGGTCGTGAATAAATTTGAAAAGGAATAAGTATGGCTTTGTTTGGTAAACCAAAATATACCATTGTGCGTTTGAAGAAAAAAGAAATTCCCGATGGTTTATGGACCAAATGCGAAGAATGCTCAGAGACGCTTTATAATAAAACGCTGGAGGAGAATTTCAAGGTTTGCCCTAAATGCAACTATCATTTTGGACTGACCGCCTATGAAAGAATAAATCTATTATTGGATAAGGATACTTTTACCGAATTCGATAAGGATATGGTTTCGGCGGATCCGCTTGATTTTAAGGGGCCCAAGACCTATCTAGATAAGTTAAAGCAGGACCAGGAGGTCACCGGATTAAAGGATGCCGTAATATCCGGGGAAGGCAAGATCAAATCCCGGCCGGTGGTTTTGGCGGTTACCGATTCGCGTTTCATTATGGGGTCGATGGGTTCGGTGGTCGGAGAAAAAATTACCCGGGCGATTGAATATGCCACCAAAAATAAGCTGCCTATGATTATAGTCTCCGGCTCCGGGGGAGGGGCGCGGATGTACGAAGGCTTGTATAGCCTAATGCAAATGGCCAAAACCTGCGCCGCTTTATCTTATCATCACAAAGCGCACCTGCCTTATATTTCTGTTCTGACTAATCCTACGATGGCCGGAATTATGGCTTCTTTTGCCGGAATTGGGGATATTATTATGGCTGAGCCAAATGCTTTGATTGGTTTTACCGGCCCGCGGGTTATTGAGCAGACAATTAGGCAGAAATTACCGGTGGGTTTTCAGCGTTCGGAGTTTTTGTTGGATCATGGGTTGATTGACATGATTGTGCACCGCAAGAATATGCAGGAAACTTTAAGCCAATTGCTTGACTATTTTGCTTAATTTTGTATAATAATGCAAGTCTTTTTATCAAACTCAAGCTTAGTAATTATCTGTTAGTTTGCGCTAGAGGGGAGTAATTAATGGCTCAGGTAAGTTTAAGGGATGTCTGTAAAGTTTTCCCGGGCAATGTTACCGCGGTAAATAAAGTAAATTTAGGGATCGAAAATAAAGAATTTATGGTTTTTGTTGGCCCTTCGGGTTGTGGCAAATCTACGACCTTAAGAATGATCGCCGGTTTAGAGGAGATCAGCTCGGGAGATATTTATATCGGAGATAAGCGAGTCAATGATGTTCCGGCTAAAGACCGGGATATTGCCATGGTTTTTCAGAATTACGCTCTTTATCCGCATATGACGGTTGAAGAAAATATGTCATTTGGATTGCGGCTCAGGCATATCTCTAAACAGGAGATTGGCCAAAGGGTTAATGAGGCGGCTGAAATTTTAGGGATTAAAAGACTACTGGGCCGTAAACCGCGCGAACTTTCCGGCGGAGAGCGTCAAAGGGTGGCGGTGGGCAGGGCAATTGTAAGAAAGCCGATGGTTTTTTTATTTGATGAGCCCTTAAGCAACCTGGACGCTAAAATGCGCGTGCAGATGCGTACGGAGATTCATAAACTGCATATCCGGTTACAGACGACAATTATTTATGTAACTCATGATCAGGTGGAAGCCATGACTATGGGGGACCGCATCGCGGTGATGAAAGATGGCCTGATTGTCCAGCTGGGGGACCCGATTGATGTTTATGACCATCCGAAAAATAAGTTTGTCGCCAGCTTCATTGGTTCGCCGCCGATGAATTTTATGCTGGGCAAGATTATTAAAAAAGAAGGTAAGCTTTATTTTGATGAAGGTAAGATCCAGGTCAAACTGGTTGAAGATATGCATAAAAAGGTGATTAATTATGTTGACCAGGAAGTATTTTTTGGTATCCGCTCGGAAGATATTTATGATAAATTGTTTGTTTCGCAGGCCCCTCCGGAAAATATTGTTCGGGTAAATTGCGAGGTGTTTGAACCGATGGGTTCAGAGGTTTACCTTTACCTGAATACGGGCAAGCATACCTTTATTGCCCGGGTTAGCGCGCATGATCGCCCTAAGGTCAATCAGGAGATGGATGTAGTTTTTGATATGAGTAAGGTGCATTTCTTTGACAAAAATACCGAAGAAACTATTTGTTAAGCTCTACAAAAAGAAGTAAACACCTCCTTAATTAAAAAGTTCTATGCAACAAAATACCACTCCCAAAAAGATCTGGTTAGGCCTGTTATCCTTAACGCTCATCCTGCTGGTAATAAATTCCATCTTTTTTCATCAAAAAATCGATCTAATTATTTTTTTGGCCTTTATTCTAAGCAATATTCTAATTTTTGCCTTCCTTTTAAAGTTTTATTCCGATAAAATCCTGGGTATTCAAACGCAGGCCGAACATCAACAGGAAGAGATAAATATTATCGATGTGGCGAACAAAGATAATCAAGCGTATAGTTTGGCGCTTAAAATAAAGATTACCCGTTACGATAATTTAAAAAAATTAATTGAAGACCTTAACCATAGCTTAAAATTGGACATCGTGATTCGCGTTCTAAGCTCAACGGTTTATACGTTGATCTCAAATAGTACCGGGGTGGCTCTTTTTTATCTGGTGGATAACCAGTATCAAAAACTTAACCTGGTGCATTCGATAAAAGACGATACGGATTTAGTGGTTCTTTCTAAAGAAGGGGATATTTTTGATCAGTGGGTCTTAAGGCATTCCAGTCAGCTGATTATTGAGAATCTGAAGAATGATTTTCGTTTTGATGCTGATAGTATGAACATACAGGATATGCGTTCGGTTTTATCTCTAATCAGCTCTCCTTTGATTAGCAATAACTCTTTGTTGGGGCTGTTGCGTTTGGAAAGCAGAAAAGACGGTTTTTTTAACCAGGATGATTTACGTTTTCTTTCTTTGGTGGCTGATTTGGGGGCGGTAGCTTTGGAAAATAGCTTGTTTTTCCAGAAGACGCAGGATTTAGCTATTCATGATGATCTGACGGCTTTGTATACCCGCGGCTATTTTATCGAGAGGTTAAGGGACGAGGTTAGGCGTTGTCAGCGCCTGGACCAGCATTTATCGCTAATGATGATCGATATCGATTTTTTTAAGCAATATAATGATAAATTCGGCCATATGATGGGGGATTTGGTTTTAAAGAAAGTGGGGGTATTGTTAAAAGAGGCGTTAAGTGAATTTAACCCCTTGATCTGCCGTTTTGGCGGAGAAGAATTTTTAGTTATGCTTTCGGGAATCGATAAAAAGAGGTCATTAACTATCGCCGGAGAACTTCGCCTGAGGATTCAGGGGGAAAAGATAGTGTTACGCCGCCAGGATACGCATATCACTGTTTCTATCGGGGTAGCTAGTTTGCCCCTGGATACCAAAGATGAAGATGAATTGGTGCAGAAGGCGGATAAGGCGATGTATACGGCTAAAGGAAAAGGCAGAAACCAAGTATGCTCGATATAATATTATTTCTAATTGTTACCCTGGCCATTAGTTTGTTCTGGCGGGAGATTTTTCATCAACGCCTTAAGCGTCAGCAGGCGGACTGTGCCAGTTTGCAAAATGAGCTTAAGAGGCTGCAAGAGCTTGCGGAAGGTTTAAATTCAGAAAATAATCTTTTAACTAAAAGATTTGATGATACTTTGGCGCTTTATGAATTGACTAAGGATATCTGCAAAAGCCTGGATGAAGAGAAAATATTTACAATTTTTAATAAAAATTTAAAGAAACATATCAGCGTAGGCGACTGTCGATTTATCAAGGATAGCGCGGATTTAATTAAATATAAAAATTATATGATTTTGCCTCTGAATCTGGAAGGCGATCAAATCGCCGGATATCTAGCCGTAGACAGGATTTTAGAAACCGATAAGGAAAAGTTTGGGATACTTGCTCAACAATTTTTGATCGGGCTAAGAAGAGCGCTACTTTATCAGAAGGTCCAAGGCTTGACGATTACCGACGCTTTAACCAGTGTTTATTGCCGCAGGTATTTTTTAGAGCGTTTCAGCGAAGAACTTAAGCGTTCTAAAAAACATAAATTATGCCTAGCTTTTTTAATGATTGATATTGATAATTTTAAACAATTTAACGATCGTTACGGGCATTTAGTCGGGGATGCCATATTGCGCCAAGTGGCTAAAACTATTTCGCTAGCGGTCAGGCAAATCGATTTCATCGGCCGCTACGGCGGTGAGGAGATTTCGGTGGTTTTGTCAGAGACCAACCAGGAGCAGGCTAATTTTGCTGCGGAACGTATCCGCCAGGCCATCACCTGCGAGGTGATCAAAGTCTATGATGAAGAGCTAAAAGTTACAGTCAGCATAGGCGTGGCTACCTTTCCGGATAATGCTTTGAATATCCAGGATTTAATCGAGCTGGCGGATCAGGCTTTATACCTAGCTAAGGAAACCGGAAAGAATAGGGTATGTTTTTCGCCTGCTTAAAACAGATCTTTGATTAAATCCCTTGAAAATCTGCAGGATTTAATATAAAATACCACAATGGTAAAAAAATTTATTATCGCTATAGATTTAGGCGGTACCAATTTAAAATGTGCTTTGCTTAGTCGTAGTTTAAAGATTAAAGCCAGAAGTTCTTTTAACACAAAGAGTTTTGATAATAAACATAAGCTTATCCAGGGAATTGCGGATGCGATAGACAGCCTCATTTTGACTCAAAGGTTAAAACGTTGCGCTATTCTGGGAGTCGGTATCGGCCTGCCCGGGCCAATAGATACTTTAGAAGGGCGGGTGCATTTTTTGCCGAATATTCCGGGATGGAAAGAGGTAGCGCTTAAAAAAATTCTGGAGCAGAAAACTAAACTACCGGTTTTTATTGATAATGACGCTAAGTTGATGACTTTGGCCGAGCATCAGGCGGGTGCGGCCAGAAAATATAGAAATGCGCTATGTTTGACTTTGGGCACGGGAGTCGGCGGAGGTTTAATTATTAATGATTTGCTTTACCGGGGGCCGGATAATGCCGCCGGCGAAGCCGGACACCTGCCGGTTAATGAAAAAGGCCCGCTGTGCGGTTGTGGTGCCCGGGGTTGCCTGGAGACCTATGTCGGTAATCATAAAATTATTCAGGATGCGCAAAAATTATTCGGGCCTCAGATCACCCTGGAAAGAGTAAGCCGGTTAGCTCAGGATAATGATCCTAAGGCTATAAATTTTTGGAGTCAGGTGGGTAGAAAACTGGGTTTGGCTTTAAGCGGGATGGTAAATTTGCTTAATTTAGAGGTGATTGTAATTGGTGGAGGGGTAGCTTGCGCCGGCCGGGTGTTGTTGGAAAGTGTTCGGCAAACAATTTTATTGCGGGCAATGCAAGTACAGGCCAGAAGAGTAAGAGTGGTTAGCGCTCAACTAGGTGTTGATGCCGGAATTATGGGGGCAGGGTATTTGGTTAAGGAAAGGTTAGGCCAGTTTCACCCAGCCCTTCATCAGGGGCAGAGTAAATTATGAAAGGAATAGCTGGGTGAAGATTTTTATAGATACCGCCAACGTTAAAGAAATAAAAGAAGCGGTTAGCTTGGGCTTAATTGACGGGGTAACCACTAATCCCACTCTGATGGCTAAAGAAGGGCGAGACCCTCAGCAGGTATTAAAAGAGATCTGCGATTTGGTTAGCGGCCCGGTGAGTGCGGAAGTAATTAGCCTGGAGTCAATAGGCATGGTTGAGGAAGCGCGCCAATTAGTTAAGATTGCCAAGAATATTGTGGTTAAGGTTCCGCTGACTAAAGAAGGATTAAAATCAGTAAAGATTTTGTCGGCTGAAGGAATTAAAACTAATGTTACACTTTGTTTTTCTGCTGCCCAGGCATTATTGGTGGCTAAAGCCGGGGCAACCTATGTTTCGCCGTTTATTGGCAGGCTGGATGATATTGCCCAGGAGGGTATGCACCTGATCAGTGAGATAAAAAAAATTTATACAAATTATAATTTTAAAACTCAGATCATTGTGGCTTCTGTGCGTAACCCGATGCACGTGGTCAATGCCGCGTTAATCGGAGCGGATATTGCGACCATTCCGTATCTGGTGATTGAGCAGTTGATCAAGCACCCTTTAACTGATATCGGGATCAACCGGTTTCTGGAAGATTACCGGAAAATTTCTCAAGTAAATAATGTCAAATAGATTAAAAAATTTCTATCCGCTTAATCCGGTAATCCTTATCCTGATACTAGGTTTTATTTATTTAGTTAACCCGGCTTTTGCCGAAACGGCTAAAGAATCTCCGATGATCATTAATGGCGATAATGTGGAATATTCCGCCGACAGCAAAGAAGTAGTGGCCACCGGTAACATTGAAGTTATCTATAAGGGGTCCAAGCTTACCTGCAATAGATTAAAAGTGAACATGCTGACCAAGGAAGGCGTGGCTGAGGGTAATGCCAGGCTGGATGACGCCAAGGGGGTAGTTACCGGAGAAAAGATTGTTTATGATTTTGCTAATAAAACCGGTATTATCTATAACGCTGATTTTCGCGCTAATCCTTATTTTGGCAAGGCCAAAAAAGTTGAAAAGTTAAGCGAGAGCGAATATGTGTCTAAAAGCGGTTATTTTACTACTTGCAGCTTAGACCATCCGCATTACCGTTTTGCTTCCAAAAAGATTACGATGATCCCCACAGATAAGATCCAAGCTGAGAAAACTACGCTTTATCTATGGAGCATACCGTTACTCTATCTTCCGCGCTTTAACTATTCCATGAAAGATCCGATTATGCATGTGCAGGTGGAGCCGGGTTCGCGCAAGGATTGGGGCTTCTATATTTTGAATACCTGGCGCTATAATCTGACGCCAAATTCCAACCTGAGGGTTTTTCTGGATTATCGTACTAAGCTTGGGCTAGCCGAAGGTTTTGATCTAAACTATAAGTCTTTGGCCACAGGCAGAGGAGATTTTAAATTCTATTTTACGAACGAAAACGCCCATAACCCGCCTCCGGGAGTGGCCACGGAGTTTGAACGTTATTTTCTGCGTTGGCGCCATAAATGGAATATTGATGAGCGCACTAACGTTACGGCGGAGCTTTTTAAGATTATCGATAACAGAAGAAAAGATGATGCAACTTACCCTTCTACGCGTAATTTTCTGCAAGATTATTTCTTCCGCGAATACGAGAAGGATGTTCAACCGTTAAGCTATGCCTTATTCCACCATGCTTTTAATTATTCCAGCCTGGATATACTCCTGCAAAAACGCACTAACCACTGGTTTGACCAGTTGGATAAATTGCCGGAGATAAATTATAATCTGCCTAGTTTGCAATTAGGGGAGACACCATTGTATTTTGAAAATGTCAGCCAATTTGGGGTTTATAATAAGAAAGCTGCTACTGCGCCGGTTACGGTTGATGATGTTACGGTTACCCGACTGGATACAACGAACAGGGTCTCTTTGCCCATGAGATTGGGTTTTCTGCAATTTAAACCTTTTGTTGCTTCGCGTCAAACTTTTTATGATCAGGGAGCCAACGGCCAAAAAGGGATTGTGCGCACGGTTTTTTACGGCGGCGCAGATCTTGGTACAAAATTTTACCGTATTTATAATGTCCAAGCTAATTTTCTAGGGTTAGATATCAACGGCTTACGGCATATAATTACTCCCAGTATCGGTTATTTATACACACATGTCCCGACAATCCCAATCAGCAATATAAGGCAGATTGACACGGTAGATGCAATCAATCGCGGCAATACCGCGACTTTAAGCTTATCAAATAAATGGCAGACTAAGCGTAAGGGGGCAAGCGTAGATTTTGTGGATTTCTTAATTACTACCGATTATGTAATTGATCCAAAAACCGGGGATAATGCTTATCTGGTTCCCCGAACCGGGGAAACTTTGCAAAGCAATTTTTCGGATATTCTTTTTAAATTGAAGGTATTGCCGTATTCCTGGGTGAGATTGGAATCTGAAGCTACTTTTGAGCACTCGGACCATACCAATATCAATTACAATAAATTTTCATTATTTAATTACAGCTTGAATTTTGACCTGGGAAAAGAACGCACGTTCTCTATTGGCCAGCGTTATGAAAGAAAAGGCAACAATGAGGTGACTGCTAACTTTATCTGGCGCCTGAACCCCAAGTGGAAATTTGGCATTTATCAGCGCTATAACCTTAAAAAATCACTCACTTTGGAAAAAGGTTCCCAAGAGCAGGAATACACTTTAACCCGCGATCTGCATTGTTGGGAAATGGATATGAGCTTGAATAGAAAAGAGAACACGGGAACAACCATCTTCTTGGTCTTCAGGCTTAAGGCTTTTCCGGAGAACGAATTCGGATTTGATCAGAAGATGAGCACAGAGAAATCCGGCACGCAGTAAAACTTCCTATGCATATTTCCATTATTGGTTCTGGTTACGTGGGATTAGTTAGCGGGGCTTGTTTTGCCGAGCTAGGCAATCAGGTTATTTGCGCTGACAACGATACAAAAAAAATTAGCGATCTTAAAAAAGGTATTGTTCCTATTTATGAGCCGGGCCTAGAGGAGTTGATCGTTAATAATCTTAAGAATAAGCGGCTTAAATTTACCTCCAGCATTAAAGAGGCGGTAAAAAGCAGCGAAGTGATTTTTATTGCCGTGGGCACCCCCACCCTGGAAAATGGCGAGGCGGATTTAACCGGTATTGAGAATGTCGCTCGCAGCATCGCCCAGCACATGGATGGCTACCGGCTGATTGTTGAGAAATCTACGGTGCCGGTTGAGACCTGCGTTTGGATCAAGAAGACCGTAGCTACCTACCTGAAAAATAAATATAAATTTGACGTAGTTTCAAATCCGGAGTTTTTGCGGGAGGGCTCAGCGATTAATGATTTTAATCATCCTGACCGGATTGTGCTGGGTTTGGAGTCTTCTAAGGCCAGGCAGATAATGACGGATTTGTATCAGCCGGTGAACGCCCCGATTTTAATTACCAATATAAAATCCGCCGAATTAATCAAACATGCCTCCAATGCTTTCTTGGCGACTAAAATTTCATTTATTAATGCGCTGGCCCGTATTTGTGAGCAGGTTGGGGCGGACGTTAAAGAAGTGGCCCAGGGCATGGGCATGGATAACCGGATTGGCCGGCATTTCTTGCAGGCCGGAATCGGCTACGGCGGTTCCTGTTTTCCCAAAGATTTAGAGGCTTTTATCACGATTGCCGAGAAATTAGGTTACGATTTTCAGATTCTTAAAGCGGTAAGAAACACCAACCAACAGCAGAAGGTTTTTGTTCTAGAAAAAATTAAAGACGCTTTGTGGATTATCCGGGATAAAACCATTGCGGTTTTAGGGCTGGCTTTTAAACCCGATACCGATGATTTAAGAAATTCTCCGAGCATAGATTTGATTAATGCGCTCATCCAGGAAGGTGCAAAGATTAAGGTTTATGACCCTAAGGCGATGGAGAAGGCCAGGAAAATCCTAAAAAAGGCGGTTTTTTGTAAGGATGCCTATCAAGCTGCCTTGGGCGCAGACTGTCTGATTGTGGCTACGGAATGGAATGAGTTTAAGGAGCTGGATTTTATAAAATTGAAAAAAAAGCTTAAACGTGCGCTGATTGTCGACGGAAGGAATATTTACGATGCCAAGCTGCTTAGGGATTTAGGTTTTAGTTATATCGGAGTAGGCCGGCCAAATGGATAAAATTTTAGCGGATTTAAACAAAAAAATAAAGAATAAACAGCTAAAGATTGCGGTAGTGGGGTTAGGTTATGTCGGATTTCCCTTGGCTTTAGAATTCTCTAAGAAAAAAGTTAAGGTTACGGGTATTGAGATTGATGCTGATCGCCTGAAATCTATAGCCGGGCGAAAATCTTATATTAGTGATATTTCTAATTTGGAGCTAACTAAAAGGCTGCAGAGCGGTTATTTTAAGGCCAGCAGTAGTTTTGCGGATATCGCACAAGCTGATGCAGTTTTGATTTGCGTTCCCACGCCTTTAAAAGGAAGGTATCTTCCGGATATTTCTTTTATCAAAAATGCGGTAAGCCAAGTCGCCCTGCATTTAAAAAAAGGGGCGCTAGTAATTTTAGAAAGCACTACTTATCCGGGGACCACCGAAGAAGAGATCTTGCCGATTTTTCAAAAGCACTCATTTAGGCATGGCCAGGATTTCTATCTTTGTTTTTCACCCGAAAGGATTGACCCGGGCAATCATGAGTTTCCGGTACATAAAATCCCTAAGGTGATTGGAGGGATTAGCCCGAAAGCTACTAAGCTGGCGATGGCGGTTTATGGAATTATTATTCAACGGGTGGTTCCGGTAAGCAGCTGCCGGGCCGCGGAAACCGTTAAGCTGCTGGAAAATACCTACCGCTTAATTAATATCGGATTAATTGATGAGCTATCTATGATGGCGCATAAAATGAAAATTGATATTTGGGAGGTAGTCGGCGCCGCCAGCACCAAGCCTTTTGGCTTTATGCCTTTTTATCCTGGTCCCGGAGTAGGCGGACATTGTATTCCCAAAGACCCTTTATATTTGCATTGGAAGGCCAAGAGTTTTGGTTTCCATTCCCGTTTTATTCAGCTGGCCTCTAATGTCATTAAGGATATGCCTGAATATATCTCTAAAAGGGTCAAAGAAGCTTTGTTGAGAAACGGCGTAAAATTGGCGAAAGCTAAAATATTGGTGGTGGGGGTTACCTATAAGAAAGATATTAAAGATTTACGCAAGTCTCCGAGTATCGATGTCATTAATAGCTTAAAAAGACAAGGCGCTAAAGTATCCTATTCGGATCCACTCATACCTTTTTTAAGGCTAGGGGGGTTAGATTTAGAATCTGTAGCGTTAAGCGCTAAGAGAATCAAGGAATTTGACTGTTGCCTGATTGCTACGGATCATAGCCAGGTCGATTACACTGTTTTATTAAAGAATGCAAAATTCATTTTTGATTCCAGAAACGTTTATCAAGGAAGATGCACAGAAAAAGTGGAGAGGTTATGAGTAAATTTCTAGTAACCGGAGGAGCGGGTTTTATTGGTTCACATATTGTGGAGGCCTTAGTTAAACAAGGTAACTCTGTGCGGGTTTTGGATAATTTTTCTAGCGGTAAAATTTCCAATCTTAAAGGTCTAGCAAAAAAGATTGATTTAATTAAGGGGGACATTTGTTCTAAAGCCATTTGCATTAAGGCGACTAAAAACATTGATTTTGTTTTACATCAGGCTGCCCTGCGCAGCGTGCCTAAAAGTATGGTTGAGCCGCATGCCTATAATCTGGTGAATATCGACGGCACGCTTAATATGTTGGAGGCGGCGGCGCAGAATAAAGTTAAGCGTTTTGTTTTTGCTTCATCCAGTTCTGTATATGGAGAGGTAGAGGATTATCCGGAAAAGGAAAATTTTACTCCCGGCCCGATCTCACCTTATGCTTTAAGTAAATTAACCGGTGAATATTACTGCAAGATATTTAGCATGTTTTCCGGTTTGTCTTGTGTGGCTTTACGTTATTTTAATGTTTTCGGGCCGCGCCAAGCCCTGGATGATGACTATGCGGTAGTTATTCCTAAATTTATCAATTGTTTGTTAAAGAACCAGTCTCCGCCGATCTTTGGCAATGGCCGGCAGTCCCGGGATTTTACCTTTGTTCAGAATGTGGTGCAAGCAAATTTACTTGCTGCCGGAGCGCATAAAGTTAAATACGGTGTTTTTAATATTGCCGCAGGTAAAGATACCTCGGTTTTAGATTTAGTTAAAATGTTAAATAAGATTTTGGGCAAAAATATCCGTCCTAAACTACTTCCGGTGCGGGCGGGGGATGTATTTAAGACCTTGGCGGATATTACCCAAGCCGACAAGTTGTTAAATTTCAAACCCCAGGTTAGTTTTAGCGAGGGATTAAAAGTCACTGTTGATTTTTGGAAAGAAAATGCCTAAGCAGACCGTTTTGATTACTGGTGGAGCAGGTTTTATCGGTTCGCATCTATGCCAAAGACTGCTAGCGGATAATTATAAAGTAATTTGCCTGGATAACTTTATTACCGGAAGCCGGGATAATCTTAAAACCTTTGCTCAAGATAAAAATTTCCGTTTAAAGGTTTGCAACGTTTCAAATTATATCGATATACCCGGTAAAATAGATTATGTTTTACACTGCGCTTCCTTGGCTTCCCCGAAGGATTATTTGGATTTTCCTATCCAGACTTTAAAGGTTGGTTCTTTAGGTACGCACAATGCCTTAGGTTTAGCTAAAAATAAAAAAGCTGTTTTTATGCTTTTTTCTACTTCGGAAGTTTATGGGGATCCCCTGGAGCATCCTCAAAAAGAAAGTTATTGGGGGCATGTTAATACCATTGGCGTGCGCGGCTGCTATGATGAATCCAAGCGGTTTGCTGAGGCACTTACCATGGCTTATCATCGCGTGCATAAATTGAATACCAGGATTGTGCGTATCTTTAATACCTATGGGCCAAGAATGCGCCATCATGATGGAAGGGTAGTTCCTAATTTTATTGATCAGGCTTTAGCCGGCAAGGCGCTTACGGTTTATGGCCAGGGTCGTCAGACCAGAAGTTTCTGCTATATTGATGATTTGGTGGCAGGGATAATGCGTTTAATGCTTTCCGGTGAGCATATGCCGGTTAATTTGGGTAATCCCCAGGAATTCACTATTCTGCAGCTGGTAAAATTAGTTTTGAAATTAACCGGTTCCCAGAGTAAAATTGTTTTTAGGAAATTGCCCCAAGACGACCCCCAACGGCGCCAGCCGGATATTGCTAAAGCCAGAAGAATTCTAGGCTGGGAACCGATTGTGCCGCTAGAGGATGGGTTAAAGCGTACCATATCCTGGTTTAGAGGATAAAACTAATCCCCTTTCCTTGACAATTCTATCGTAAATGTGTTATACTTTTAGATAATTAAGATTTAAGCTTGTCCAGACCAGAAAAGCCCCCATCGTCATAAAGGAGAAGATTATGATTCCGGAGATATTATCACAGTTTAATTTTTTAGATTTTATTGTTCTAATTATCGCATTTAGAATATGTTACATTGCTGCTAGAATGGGTTTATCCGTTGAGATATTTAAATTATGCGGAACAATATTTTCTCTCTTCATCTCGTTACATTATTATACGACTCTTTCGGATCTCATTCGGCAGCGTTTTTGGCCTAAAGCTACGCCTTTAGAGTTTATGGATTTTGTAGTTTTTCTCTTATTAGTTGGCGTTGGCTATCTATCTTTTGTGGGTTTGCGCAGCGTCCTTTATCGCTTTGTGCAATTGAACGCTATCCCTAAAGTTAATCAGTTTGCCGGATTAATCCTGGGAATTGGCAGGGGTTTCTTGGTTATTGGTTTGCTATCTTTTGCATTGAGTATTTCTAGCGTTAGCTATCTTAGCGGTTCAGTAAAACATTCTTATTTGGCTAGCCAGGCGATAACCATTGCGCCCCAGACCTATAATTGGCTCTGGAGTAGTATACTTTCAAAATTTTCCGCTCATGAAAAATTTAACTCCACGGTCATGGAAGCCCTGGACAAATTTAACCGTAAATGAGATTAATTGATTTTTATAATTGTGCTCTACATTTTGGACGCTTGGCTGATCCGCGTAAGGATAAGTCAGGAATAAAATCCTTCCCGGATTCGGCAATTCTTTTTGGTAAACCGAATACCCAGGTCAAAAAGATTATGGTGGGTATTGATATTGAAGTGGCCGAGCTTTTGCTGGCTGACCGTATTCGGCAGAAAGAAGGGTTGGATCTGGTAATTGCGCATCATCCTGAAGGAAAAGCTTATGCCGGTTTATCTGAAGTAATGCGGCTGCAGGTTGATTTGTTAACGCAAGCCGGAGTCTCCCGCAAAACGGCTGCCAGGCTGCTGGAAGCCAGGATGGCTGAAGTTGCGCGCAGGGTATTGCCGCAGAATCATACCCGGCCGGTAGATGCCGCCAGGTTATTAAACCTGCCTTTTATGAATGTACACACCCCGGCGGATAATCACGTGTACCGGTATTTAGAGGCTATTTTTAAGCAGAAAGTTAACCGGCCGTGTTTGGTTGGGGACCTGGTAAAGATATTAAACACAATTGCGGAGTATCAGATTGCCGCTAAATTTAATACCGGGCCGCGCATAATTTTAGGTAACCCCAAGCGCCCGGTGGGCAAGATTTTGCTGGAGATGACCGGAGGCACCGAAGGGTCAAAAGATGTTTTTGATAAACTATATAAAGCCGGGGTAAGAACTTTAGTTTCCATGCATTTGAGTGAAGAGCATTTTAAAAAAGTTAAAGACGCTAATTTAAATGTGGTTATCGCCGGGCATATTTCATCGGATACCTTGGGGTTAAATCTTCTTTTGGATAACATTGAGAAATACGCCAAGCAGGATTTTGGAGTGATTGCTTGTTCCGGTTTTACCAGGATAAAGAGGAGTTAAAATTGGCCGGCCGTATTCCTGAAAATTTATTAGAAGATATCCTTGGCCGCGTAGATGTCGTTGAGATTATCTCCGGCTATCTTCCTCTGAAGAAGTCCGGAGCTAACTTTAAGGCTAACTGTCCTTTTCATCATGAAAAGACGGCTTCTTTTATGGTTTCTCCGGAACGTCAGATTTATCATTGTTTTGGCTGCGGTGAGTCGGGTAATGCTTTTAAATTTCTGATGCGCCATGAACGGATGGAATTTCCCGAGGCGGTCCAAATGCTGGCTAAAAAGTGCGGCCTGAGCCTGCCCGACCAGGATCAGCCGGAGTTAGCCCGGGCAGCCAGTTTAAACAGCCAGTTGTATAAAGTTAATGAGTTGGCAGCCAGTTTTTATGAAAGTAATCTGCATACCGTTAGTGCCACGCCAGCTTTAAACTATCTGTTAGGCCGCGGGATTAAATTGGCCACGATTAAAGAGTTTCATTTAGGGCTAGCGACTTTAGGTTGGGATAGTCTAATTAATTTATTAAGAAGCAAAAATATCAACCTGGCGCTGATGGAGCAAGCGGGTCTGGTTTTACCCAAAGATTCCGGCGGTTATTACGACCGTTTTCGCAATCGGATTATTTTTCCGGTTTTTGATCTACGCAGCCGATGGATTGGATTTGGCGCCAGGGTCATGGATAACAGCCTGCCTAAATATGTTAATTCTCCGGAGACGCCGGTGTATACCAAGGGCCGGAATCTTTTCGGTTTTAATTTATCCAAGGATTTTATCCGGGATGCGGATTGTGCAGTAATCGTGGAAGGTTATCTGGACTTTATGATTCCTTATCAGGAGGGGCTCAAAAACATCGTAGCTTCGCAAGGTACGGCTCTGACGGTGGAGCAGATTAAACTGCTTAAACGCTATACTTCCAATGTAGTTATGATTTACGACGGGGATACCGCCGGAGAAATCGCGACTTTAAGGAGCTTGGATATCTTGATTGATGAGGGGATCAATGTAAAAGTTGTTCCTTTGCCTAAAGGAACGGATCCGGATGCCTTGGTCAGAAGCCAGGGGATTGCTTCACTAAAAACCAAGCTTCAAAAAGCGGCAAGCTTTTTTGATTATAAGCTGGAGGTTCTCAAAAGCCGCTATGATATAAAAGATGCGTATGGTAAAACTAAAATTGCTTCCGAGATGCTCCAAACGATTAATAAATTTGACAATGCTATTCTGCGCAGCGAGTATATAAAAAGATTATCTGAGGTAATGCGCATCCCGGAGCAGTATATTCTTGAGGAGTTGCATAAATTAAAACCATCTGCCGCTTCCTCTTTAGGGCAGCCGGTTCCTTTGGCCAACAAGCTGCCTCAGATTAATCCGGCGGAGAAGCTTTTGATTAAATTTATGCTCGAGGAAAAAGAGTTAATTGAAAAAATTATGCAGCAGCTATCTCCATCGGATTTTGCGGATGCACGCACGGCTAAAATTGTTTCTGTAATGCAGGATTTAGTTGTCCAGGGTAAAAATATCACCCCTAGTGTACTGATGAATTATTTTAGCGAAGATGATGCCAGTCAATTGGTTTGTGAAACGATGTTTATGCCGGCGCTTTCCGACCAGGGACGGGAAAAAGCGGTTAATGATTGTATCGCGCGGATTAAGACCCAAAAGAAAAAAGCCCGGCGCGAGCATTTGCACATCCAGATTAAAAGCGCTCAATCCCTGGGAGACCAGGAGAAGTTAAACAGTCTGGTTGTAGAATTTCAGAATCTTATAAAGAAAGGCGACTAAACATGAAGAAGAATCAACCTCAGCCGACTAAGGACATGGAGAAGCTCATTGCCCTGGGTAAACAGAAGGGTTTTCTTACTTATGATGAAGTCAATGATTTATTGCCGGAAGACCTTTCCAGTACCGTAGCCATCGATCATCTTTTTGAATTATTAGGCAATGAAGATATTCAGGTGGTAGAGGGGGAGGCGGATGCGGGGTTATCGGCAAACCGGGCAACCCAACAGGATAAACAAAATTTAGTCCAGCAGCGGGAGGAGCTGCTTAGCGAGCAACTTAAAAGCGAAGAGCGTTTTATGCCTTTAGATGACCCGGTGAAAATGTATTTAAAGCAGATGGGTTCGATTTCTCTGCTTAGCCGTGAAAATGAAATTGAGTTAGCTAAGAAGATTGAGGATGCCGAAGATAAATTTAAACGCGCCAGTTTAGTAACTAAGTTCGTCCGCAACGAAGTTTTAGTGGTCGCCGCTAATATTTTGGATGATAAAATTAATATGGAGGAGGTAGTTAAAGAAGACCTGCGCATCAAGAAAAGCAGTGTGATCGGTAGATTTAAGCGCCTGCTCATTAAAATTAAACAGACGCGCAGCGACAGCAATGCGATAAATTTAATCCTGCAGCTTAATTTTACCACTTCGGTAATCGAGGCAGCCGTGCGCAAGTTAAATCTTCTGCTGCGGGAGTATGAGCATATCAAGCGTTTAAACAAAAGAGAGCATTTGCGCAGCAGCCAAATCATTAAAGGGCTGGCCCAGCCGTATGGCAAAATAAAAGAACAGACCAAACTGATCAAATCGGCGCATCTTAAATTTAGCCGCACGAAAAAGAAGCTTGTGGAAGCTAATTTACGTTTGGTGGTGAGTATCGCTAAAAAATATACTAACCGCGGGCTTTCTTTTCTGGATTTAATTCAGGAGGGAAATATCGGGTTGATGCGGGCGGTAGAAAAATTTGAATATAAGCGCGGCTATAAATTCTCAACTTACGCCACCTGGTGGATCCGCCAGGCGATTACCCGTTCGATCGCCGACCAGGCCCGCACGATCAGAATTCCGGTGCATATGACCGAAACCATTAACAAAATTATTCGATTTTCTCGGGTTTTTGTGCAGAAAAATGGCCGGGAGCCTACCCCCGAAGAAATTGCGCATAAAATGCGTTTTCCGCAAGGTAAGATAAAATCCATTTTAAAGATTGCCCAGGAGCCTATTTCATTGCAGATGCCGATTGGCGATGAAGGGGACACGCATTTTGGAGATTTTATCCAGGACAAAAAAGCGGTTTCGCCGGCGAATGAAACTGTGCGCTCGATGCTCAAAGATGAAATGAACTCCGCTTTAGGTACCTTAACCGAAAGAGAGAAAAAGATTCTGGTTTTGCGTTTTGGCATTCAGGATGGTTCTGCGCGGACCTTAGAAGAGGTGGGCAATGTTTTTAAGGTTACCCGCGAAAGAGTCAGGCAGATTGAGGCTAAGGCTTTAAAGAAGCTTCGGCATCCGTCACGTTCGCGGCGCCTGCGCACTTTTATGGATATGACTTTAGCGCACCAGAGAGAATATTAATGGAAACTTCCAAGCAAGATAATTTTGAAATCACAGCTGCTGAGTTGCGCAAAGTAGAATTTCAGCAGAAGGCTATCCTGGATAATATCCCGGATATTGCCTGGCTTAAAGACCTACGGGGTAGATTTATTGCGGTTAATGAACCTTTTGCTAAAGCCTGCGGCTTTAAGGTTGCTGAGATTATCGGTAAAACCGATCTGGATATCTGGCCTAAAGAGATGGCTTTAAGTTATATCGCTGACGACCAGGAAGTAATCGCGAGCAAAAAACGTAAATGTGTTCAGGAAAAATTAATGTACCAGGAGGGCGGCCAACAGTGGATTGAAACGATTAAGACTCCGTTTTTTGATGAACATGGCAAGGTAATCGGCACTACCGGAATCGCCAGGAACATTACCTTGAATAAAACTGAAGCGGAAAGGTTAAAGGAGATTCGCGCGGAGCTTGAACTGAGGGTTAAGGTCAGGACTTCGGAACTGGCCAGCTTTAACGAAGCGCTGCGTAGAGAGATGCGAGTGACTCTGGAAGCCCATAAAGAAGTTGTTTCTTTAGGGAAATTCTATAACACTATATTTAATAGTATTCAGGATGGATTGTGTATTTTAGATACAAAAATGAATGTTCTTCAGGTTAATTCCTCCATGGAAAAATGGTATGCGCATAGTATGCCTCTGGTTGGAAAAAAATGTTACCAGGTTTATCATCAAAGAAGTAAACCTTGTGAGGTTTGCCCGGTAGCTGAAACTCTAAAAAACCATAAAGCCGCACACTATGTTAACCCGATGGATGATAAGGATGGAAAGACAATCGGTTATTTTGATTTATTTAGTTTTCCGATCTTTGACGAAGGTTCTAAAGAGTTAGTCGGCGTGATTGAATATGTACGAAATATCACTGAACAAATAGTTTCTCAACAGTCTTTGAGGGATAGCGAAGAAAAGTTTCGTACAATAGCTGATTTTACTTATGACTGGGAATATTGGCAAGGCGTAGATAATAAGATGATTTATGTTTCGCCGTCGTGTGAACGGCTTACCGGATATACAAAAGATGAGTTTATGAATGATCCGGATTTAGTCGAAAAGATCGTGCATCCTGAGGATATTGGTAATTTTCGTAATAAAGTAAAAGAAGCACTAAATAGTTGTACAAAGCTAGAAGTCGATTTTCGCATAATTAATCGGAACGGTCAAATTCGTTGGATCGGCCATATATGCATTCCTGTGTACAATAAAGATGGTAAATTGCTTGGGCGCCGGGCCAGCAATCGCGACATCACTAGAAACAAAGAATATGAAAATGAACTTAAAACTTACCATGAAAATTTGGAATTTTTGGTCGAAGAACGAACAAAATCACTAGAGCTAGAGATTGTTACCAGAAAAATGGCGGAGGAAAAAGCCAGTTCCTTATATCAACAGCTGGAATTTACTCTTGGGGCTACTAAAACCGGGTTGGATATTATTGATAAAGATTTTAATCTTTGTTATGTAGATCCGGAATGGGCGCGTAATTATGGTGATTGGCAGGGCAAGAAATGCTACGATTACTTTATGGATCGTAAAAGTGTTTGCCCGCAATGTGCTATTAATGAGGCGTTCAGGACAAAAAAAACTGTGATCAGTGAAGAAATTCTAGTTAAAGAAGGCAACCGGCCGATTCAGGTTACCACCATACCTTTTCAAGATAAAGATGGCAACTGGTTAGTGGCTGAAGTAAATGTAGATATCACCCAGAAAAAAAAGATTGATGAAGAGCTTAAGCGTTACCGTAATGATTTAGAGGAGTTAGTCAATGAGCGTACGCGGGATCTCCTGCAGGAGACTAACCGTTATAAAGTTGCGGAACTGGAGAAACATAAGCTCAACCGTGAACTGATCAAAACTAATGAAAAATTAAAAAGTATTTCATTGATTGACGCGCATACCGGGTTATATAACTACCGTTATCTGCAGGAGGCCATTGAGGTTGAATTTCATCAGGCCAGAAGATACGCTCAAAGTTTAGCTATTATCATGCTGGACGTCGATTATTTTAAATCTATAAACGACGTTTATGGAATTGCTTTCGGAGATCTGGTTTTAAAGCAACTAGCCAGGCAGCTTAAACGTATGGTGAGGCGCTACGATATTCTTATCCGCTATAGCGGCGAAGAATTTATTGTTATTTCTCCCCGCTCAAACCGGAGCACTGCCTTTAATATGGCGCAAAGGTTGCTGGATTCTTTAAATTTTATTAACTTTGGAAATAAAAAACATAATGTTAAATTAAAAATCAGCCTTTCAGTGGTTTCTTTCCCGGATGACCGGGCAAAAAATGGTATGGATTTGGTTAACCAGGCTGATGTATTGCTGAACAAGGTTAAGGACGCCGGAGGTAATCGCGTTTATTCATCTTTAGAAGTTAAAAATCCCCTAAGTAAAGCCGCGGAGAAAGTTTCTAAAGTCGTGGGAATAAAAACTTTAAAGAATACGATTAGTCGGCTGAATAAACAGTCCAAGCAGGGGTTAAGTGAATCAATTTTTGCTTTTGCTAAAACCCTGGAGTTAAAAGATCATTATACCGGTGAGCACGTTGAAAATACGGTGCATTTTGCCACCGGAGTAGCTAAAGAGCTAAATTTACCCAAAGAAGATGTGGAATTGATTAAGCAGGCGGCTATGCTGCATGATCTAGGCAAGATCGGCATCAGCGAGAATATTTTGCTCAAAAAAGGAAAGCTTAATAAAAAAGAATTTGAGGAGATTAAAAAGCACCCCCAAATTGGCGCGGATATTATTCGGCCGATTCAGTTTTTGCATGACCTGATCCCGTTTATTTTTTATCATCATGAGCGTTGGGATGGCAAAGGTTATCCCAGCGGAATAAGGGGAGAGGACATTCCGCTGGGGGCCAGGGTAATTGCGATTGCCGATGTTTACCAAGCCTTGATTAGTGACCGGCCGTATCATAAGGCCTTTACTAAGCGCGCGGCGATTGATATAATCAAAAAATCTTCCGGAACTCAATTCGACCCCCGTATTGTCAGCGCTTTTCTTAGAGTAGTGAATAAGGCAAAGTAACCTATCCATCCTAATTTAAATAAGTTTTAACTTGCCAAAAATCTCCAAAAATAGTAATATATAGTATTATTTTATAACTGATTTGGTGGTCTAAGTCTGCCGGAATTTAGTATTTGTGGGGCCCATAGCTCAGTCGGTTAGAGCAGTTGACTCATAATCAATTGGTCCGGGGTTCGAGTCCCTGTGGGCCCATTTAAATTGATTATTAAGTTTTTGGGCGCATAGCTCAGTTGGTTAGAGCGCTACATTCACATTGTAGAGGTCATAGGTCCGAGTCCTATTGCGCCTACCAAGATTTTTTTTAGAGGAGTTAAATTAAGCAAAATGGATTTAAAAACTCAGATCATCAACTTAGTCCGGTTGCAGGAATTAGATAGCGAGATTTACGCATTAGGAAATGAACGTACCGCCAAGCCCCAAGAGATCCAGGCTCTGGAGGCGGTTTTTGAGCTTAAAAAACAGGATTTGGCGGTTCTGGAAAAGAAAGCTTTAGATTTACAAAAACAACGCAAAGAAAAAGAACTGGAGCTGGCGACTAATGCTGAAGGGGTTAAAAAACTATCCGGGCAGCTTTTTTCCTTAAAGACTAATAAGGAATTTCAGATCATGCAGCAGCAGATTGCCGATGCTAAGGCTGACGGGGCGGTAATTGAAGAAAAAATTCTGGTTTTTTTTGAGGAGTCGGATAAAATAAAAGCGCAGATTGATGCCGAGAACCTGCGGTTAAAAGATGAGGAAAAGGTTTTTTTGCAGCAAAAGAAGGCAGTGGAATTGCGCAGCCAGGAGATCTTGGGGCGTTTAAGCCAGCTGGATGCACAAAGACAACAGATTATTCCCGCCATTGAACCCAAGATGCTGCAGGAGTATGAGAAAATTTTGCATAGCCGCTCTGGCTTGGCTATCGTAACGGTCAAAGACAACTCCTGCGGGGGATGCCATATGCTGGTGCCTCCCCAGGTAATTAATTTGATCCGGATGTATGAACATATTATTACTTGTGAAGTTTGCAATCGCATTCTTTATATTAAAGAATGAGCCATTTAGATATTTACATTGATGGAGCATCTAAGGGCAACCCCGGGCCCAGCGGGGTGGGGATTGTAATTTATCGGCAAGGTCTGCGGATTAAGAGTATTTCAAATTATATCGGCCCGGCTACGAATAATGTTGCCGAGTATACCGCTCTTATTTACGCACTGGAAGAAGCTTTGTTGTTAAAAGCTAAAAGTTTAAAGATTAATACCGATAGCCAGCTTTTAGCCCGGCAGTTAAATAAAATTTATAAAGTTAAACATGCCGGGATAATAAATTTATATAATCGAGCGACGCATCTTTTAACGGGTTTCGAAAAAGTTTTAATTAAGCATATTCCGCGTCTAGAGAATAGCCTGGCGGATAAATTAGCAACCGAAGCGGTTAAGCTGGCTTTAGGAAAATCTTGGCTTTAAGCAGGCAGAACGTGGCTGCTCGCCATTACCATGGCGGGAGGAAAGTCCGGGCTCCAGAGGATAACGTAACGGGTAATTCCCGTCTCTTAACGCAAGTTAAGACGGATAAGAGCCACAGAGACGAGTAGTTTCGCATCCCAAGAGGTTGCGGGACGAGGTGAAACGCGGCAATCTCTACGTGGAGCAAAGTAGAATAGGAGATGAGCGCTGATCCAGCGCGTATCCCGTTTTAAGCGGGAAGCAATCTCGGGTAAACTGCTAAAGTTACCGTGGTAACGCGGTAATTGAGAGGAATAGCCACTAATCGATGCGCAAATTCGCATCAAGACAGAACCCGGCTTATTCTGCCTGCTTTAAATTCGCGCTACCAAGCGCGCACCGCCGC
>JAZDLL010000045.1:0-11969 GCA_043802105.1 Candidatus Omnitrophota bacterium | reverse complement strand
AAAAAGGTTTTAGGCAATCTGGATGCTTCCCAGGTTAACGAAATTATTACCGAATTAAAAAATGAGTATGAAACGCAGCACCGAGGGATTCGGATAGCTGAGATTGCCGGCGGGTTTGTGATGATTACCAACAGTGATTTTGCCGTTTTTTTAAAAAAACTTTTTAAAAACCGCAATAGTGATAAGCTTTCTAAGCCTGCGCTGGAATCTTTGGCGATTATCGCCTATAAGCAGCCGTTGACTAAGAGCGAGATTGAATCTTTGAGAAATGTAAATGTGGACGGCGTAATGAAAAGCTTGGTTGAGAAAAATTTAATTCGGGTATGCGGCAGAAAAAAAATTCCCGGCCGGCCATTTGTTTTTGGCACTACCCGGGAATTTCTGGAACATTTTGGGTTAAAGTCCCTTGCGGATTTGCCTAAAATGGAAGATTTTACGGTTTTAGCGCAAGCCAAAGAAGCCCAAGCGGATATCGAGCCGGTTACCCAAAAGGACCTGGAGGTCAAAAATGAGTCTGAACAAATTGCGTAAGAAAATAGATATTCTGGATCGAAAATTAATTAACTTATTAAATTTACGCGCCGCGGCCACTAAAGATATTGGCAAAATTAAGATTAATTCCGGTAAAAGTATTTACGTGCCGGAAAGAGAGATGCAGGTACTAAACAGGATTTCTAATTTAAATAAGGGGCCTTTAAAAAAGAGCGCACTGGAAGCCATTTATCGGGAAGTGATGTCTGCTAGCTTAGCATTAGAAAAACCCTTGAAAATTGCTTATTTGGGGCCACAGGCAAGTTTTACTAATTTGGCAGCAATCAAAAAATTCGGTTCTCAGGTCAGTTACATTGCCTGCAACAGCATTACCGATGTATTTCTTGAGGTGGAAATAGGCAGCGCTGACTATGGGGTTGTGCCGATTGAGAATTCTATCGAAGGCGCAGTCAGCCATACGCTTGACGTTTTTGTGGACTCGGATCTAAAAATCTGTTCGCAGGTTATTTTGGAGGTAACGCATAACCTGCTGGCGAATTGCGCAAAAAATAAAATTCACACTATTTATTCTATTCCTCAGGTATTTGGGCAGTGCCGTATTTGGCTGCAGAAAAATTTACCCAACGCTCAACTGGTAGATGTCTCCAGCACTACTCGGGGGGCAGAGATGGCTAAGAAAGAAAAAAACAGCGCAGCAATCGCTTCGCTTTTGGCTTCTAAGGTCTACGGACTAAAGGTGTTGGCCAGCGGCATTCAGGATTCTGCGCACAATATCACCCGCTTTCTGGTAGTGGGTAAAAATGTCGCTGCGCGCACCGGGAAAGATAAGACCAGCTTGTTTTTTTCGATTAAAGACCGGGTGGGCGCTTTATATGAAATGCTTTTGCCGTTTCGTAAATACAAGGTTAATTTGACTAAGATCGAATCCCGGCCTTCCAAAAAGAAGGCTTGGGAGTATTATTTCTTTGTAGATATTTTGGGCCACCAGGATGATCTTTTAATTAAGAAAGCGCTGAAAGAGCTAGAGCATAAATGCAGTTATTTAAAAATATTGGGTTCTTATCCTATTGGAGAATAAATAGAAAGTGAAAGCGTTAATTCGTAAAAGTGTTTTTGGGGTTAGTCCTTACGTGGCCGGTAAACCGATCGAGGAAACTAAGCGCCAGCTGGGATTAAAAGAGGTAATTAAACTGGCTTCTAATGAAAATGCATGGGGAGCTTCGCCCAAAGCCATGAGTGCGGTTAAAAGGTCTCTCTCCGGGGTCAACCGCTATCCGGATGCGCAAGGGTTTTATTTAAAAAAACGGCTGGCTAAGTTTTATGGATTAATCCCGGAAAATTTTGTTTTAGGTAATGGCTCGGATGAATTGATTGATGTAGTGATTAAGACTTTTATGGAGGCAGATGAAAATATCGTTACCTCCGAAGGCACCTTCTTGGAGTATGAGATTATTGCTCAAATTAATGACCGTAAAGTTAAAAAAGCACCTTTACGTTATTTTAAATATGATTTAGAGGCAATGCTAAAGTTGGTAGATAAAAAAACCAAGCTGGTTTTTATTGCCAATCCTAATAATCCTACCGGTACCTATGTGACTAAATATGAAGTTGCGGAATTTATAAACGCGCTGCCGGAAAGGGTGGTCGTAGTTTTTGATGAGGCATATGATGCATTCATCGACGTGGATGATTATCCTAACTCTCTCAGTTACTTAAAAAAGAAAAATAAGATTATTATTCTCAAGACCTTTTCCAAAGCCTATGGCTTGGCGGGTTTGCGTTTGGGCTATGCGATTACCGCTGCGGAGCTAGTAAATTACTTGGAACGTATTCGGCAACCGTTTAATGTTAATCTCTTAGCTCAGGTTGCCGGGGTGGCGGCTTTAGATGACCGGGATTTTTTAACTAAAACCCGCCGTTTGACTTTAGAAGGCAAGGATTTTATTTACCGAGAATTATCCCGGATGGGTGTGGGTTATGTGCTTTCCGTGGCGAATTTTATTTTGGTAGATGTAGGCAGGGATAGTCAAGAAGTATTTAAGGCGATGCTTAAGTTTGGGGTGATTGTTCGGGATATGCGCCAGTATGGCCTGGCGAATTTTATCCGGGTAACCATCGGCACGCCGAAAGAAAACCAAAGGTTTTTGCGTGTTTTAAATAAAATTATGAAAGGGAAAAACAAATGATTATTGTTTTAAAACCCGAGGCTAGCCAAGAGCAAGTTAACCATATTATTGAAAAAGTAAAGGCACTTGGCCTGACTCCCCATGTTTCCAAGGGGTCGGAGAGAACAATTATCGGCGTGATCGGGCCGGAAGATGTCTTACGGGTAACGCCTTTGGAGGTTTTTCCGGGAGTAGAAAACGTTATTCCGGTGCTTTCGCCGTTTCGGTTAGTTTCTCGGGAGTTTAAAAAAGATGATTCAGTAATTGATTTGGGTAAGGGGGTAAAAATCGGCGGTCAAGAAGTGGTGGTGATGGCTGGGCCATGTACGATTGAAAATATCGATAGTTTATTTGAGATTGCTCGGGAAGTTAAGAAAGCGGGTGCCACTGTACTGCGCGGAGGGGCTTTTAAACCTCGCACCTCACCATACAGCTTTCAGGGTTTAGGCAAAGCTGGCCTGCAGATGCTCAGAGAAGTAGGCAATGAGCTGGGTTTGGTTACCGTAAGTGAAGTTATGGATACCCGGGATGTGGGTTTGGTTGCCGAATATGTGGATGTATTGCAAATTGGCTGCCGGAATATGCAGAATTTTAATCTTTTAAAAGAGGTAGGTGCCACTAAGAAACCAGTAGTTTTAAAGCGGGGCATGGCCTCTACGGTTAAAGATATGCTGATGTCTGCGGAATACATTTTAAGCGGCGGGAATTTCTCGGTAATCCTTTGCGAAAGAGGGATCCGCACCTTTGAGGATTCTACGCGCAACACTTTAGATATTAGCGCAGTACCGGTAACCAAACAACTTTCGCATTTACCGATTATCGTTGACCCTTCGCATGCTGCCGGAAAATACAGCTGGGTGCCGGCTTTATCCTGTGCCGCCTTGGCCGCCGGGGCCGACGGTTTAATTATTGAAGTGCATAATCATCCGGAAGAAGCTGTTTCTGACGGGGCGCAGTCGCTTCTTCCGAGCAAGTTTCTTAACCTGATGCGCCAGCTTAGAGGGGTGGCCAACTCCGTAGAAAGAAAGATTTCATGACCATGTTTAATAAAGTTGTAATTATCGGCACGGGTTTAATCGGAGGATCATTAGGCCTGGCTTTGAAGAAACAGCGCTTAGCCGGCCGGGTTATTGGTTTAAGCCGCCAAGTGAAAAATGCTAGATTAGCAAAAAAGGCCGGTGCGATTGATGTTATTGGTTTGTCTTTGGATGTGGTGATGGATGCGGATTTAGTGATCTTAGCTACTCCCATCGATACAATTATTGATTTTGGCTTAAAGGTTGCCGAAAAAATAAAAAAAGACTGTATAGTTATTGATGTCGGTAGCACCAAAGAGCGGATTGTCTCTGCGCTAAGCGGGCTTATCCCCAACTTTTTGGGTTGCCATCCTTTGGCTGGCTCGGAGAAAAAGGGTATTGCTAATTTACAGGATAATATTTTTAAAGGTTCGGTTTGTCTTATTACTCCTACGGCTAAAACTAACCAGCATACCTTAAATAAGATCAAGCTGTTTTGGAAGAAATTAGGCACCCAGATAGTTATTCTTTCACCAAAAAAGCATGATCAGCTTCTTGCTTTTACCAGCCATCTGCCGCACGCGGCGGCTTTTTGTTTGATGAGTTCGATTCCAAAGCAATGTCTGGGTTATAGCTCTAGCGGCTTAAGAGATACTACGCGAATTTCTAGCTCAGATGCCGGTCTTTGGAGTGAAATATTCTTGAGTAATCGTAACAATTTATTGACTGCCTTATCGAATTTTGAGTCAAAGCTCACCGCTTTAAAGCTGGCCTTAGTAAGTAGAAACAAGCAACAGCTTAGTAAAATTCTTGCCTTGGCCAATAAAAAACGAGAAATATTAGGATGATTATTGCCATTGATGGCCCAGCGGGTGCAGGAAAAAGTACCGTGGCTAAGCTTTTAGCTAAACGGCTGGGTTTTCTTTATATTGATACCGGAGCAATGTATCGGGCTTTGACCTTAAAGGTCTTAGAGAATAATCTGCCGATAAATGATCAGCCAGCGATTATTCAGCTGGCCAGAGGAATTAAAATTGAACTGCTTAATAATCCGGACGGATCATTAACCGTGATGCTGGACGGGGTGGATGTTTCTTTAGCTATTCGCCAGTCGCAAATTACGCAGTTTGTTTCGGATGTGGCCAAAATTAAAGAAGTGCGCCAGGTATTGGTAAAGATGCAAAGAGAATTCGGCCAAAAAGGAGATTGTGTTTTAGATGGCCGGGATATCGGAACGGTAGTTTTTCCGAATGCCGCGAAAAAATTTTTTATTGATGCTTCTGTACAAGAGCGGGTTCAGCGGCGTTTTAAGGAATTAAAAAGCTTAGGCCAGCAGGTCTGCGAGAATGAAGTAGCTGCCGATTTAGCAAATCGGGACCAGATTGACTCTACCCGTCAAGCTTCACCATTACGCCAGGCGCCGGACGCAGTTTATATTGATACCACTGATCTTTCTATAGAGCAGGTGGTAGATAAGATGTTTAATTTATGTAAAATAAATGGATAGATCCTTACTTAGGAATTTTTCGATTATTGCCCATATTGATCATGGTAAATCTACTTTGGCGGACCGGATATTAGAGATTACCGGAGCGGTGGATAAGCGGCATAAAGGTGACCAGCTTTTGGACGATATGGATCTGGAAAAGGAACGCGGTATTACGATTAAGGCCTCCATGGTTAGGCTGAACTATTTTTCCAAGAAATTTAATCAAGAGTATGTTTTAAACCTGATTGATACTCCCGGCCATGTAGATTTTACCTATGAAGTATCTAAGTCTTTGGCGGCTTGTGAAGGTGCAGTGTTAGTGGTAGATGCCGGCCAGGGGATTGAAGCCCAGACGGTGGCAAATTATTATCTGGCTTTGGAAAATAATTTACATGTTATTCCGGTAATTAATAAAGTGGATTTAATTTCCGCGGATGTGGGTCGGGTTAAAATGCAGGTGGAGACGGTTTTGGGTTTTAAAGAAGAAGAGATCATCCTGGCTTCCGCCAAAGAAGGCCAGGGAGTGGTTGAAATATTGGATAGGATTATTGAAACAATCCCTCCACCCGGCGGGCAAATAAACGGCCCGCTTAAAGCTTTAATTTTTGACTGTCGTTTTGACGCTTTTAAAGGGGTGATAGTTTTTGTAAAAATTATTGACGGAGTGATTACCCCTAAAACACAGTTAAAAATGTTTCATGCCGGCAAAGTCTACAAAATTGAAGAACTTGGTGTTTTCAAAGATTTGAAATATTCTTCCGTGGATAGCTTGACCTGCGGGGAGGTCGGGTATTTTACCGCTAATATGCGTGATCCCCGAGAGGTAATTATCGGAGATACGATCACTGATCCGAAGAACCCCTGTGCTCAGGCTTTACCCGGTTATCGCATAGTAAAACCCCTGGTTTTTTGCGGTATTTATCCGGTTAATCCTGCGGATTTTCCTCAGCTGCGCGACGCGATGGATAAATTAAAGCTTTCCGACGCTTCTTTTGTCTTTGAGCCGGAGAACTCCCAGTCATTCGGAACAGGTTTCCGTTGCGGATTTTTAGGCCTTTTGCATATGGAGATTGTTCAAGAAAGGCTGGAGCGTGAATATGATTTAAATCTTATTCTGACTGTGCCGAATGTGGTTTATCGGATAAAAACAAAATCCGGCCAGCTACTGGAAGTGGATACGCCGATGAAGCTTTGTGCCTCTAGCGATATTCAGGAGGCGCTAGAGCCATTTGCCAGCCTGTTGATGATTGTGCCGGTTGACTCCATCGAGGCAGTTTGCGATTTTACTAAATCGCGCCGAGGAGTATTTGTTTCTAATGAATATTTAGGGGAGGACCGCGTAAAGGTAGTATTTTCGGTACCGCTTTCTGAAATTATTGTGGATTTTTATGATCGGATGAAATCGATCACCCGAGGTTATGGCTCTATGGATTACGAGGTTAAAGAGTATCTGCCCACCAAATTAGTTAAACTTGATATACTGCTGAATAGCCAGATTTGCGATGCTTTTTCATCCTTGATGTTTAAAGAAAAAGCCACCTCGCGGGCTCATCTTTTGGTTTCTAAGCTCAAAGAGCTGATCCCACGTCAATTATTTGAGGTAACTATTCAAGCCGCCGTAGGCAGCCAGATTTTGGCCTCGGAAAGAGTGCGCCCGGTGGGTAAAAATGCCACTAGCAAGTGCTCAGGCGGCGATATTACCCGTAAGCGCAAGCTTTGGGAAACTCAGAAAAAAGGCAAGAAAAGATTAAAACAGTTTGGCAAGGTTGAGATACCGCAAGAGGCTTTTCTGGAGGTATTAAAAATATGAGTTTAAAAAAGAAATCCGTAATCCGTGATTGGTCCGAATCAATTATCATTGCCTTTTTATTGGCTTTAGTGATCCGTGCCTTTGTCGTCCAGGCCTTTAAGATTCCTACCGGAAGCATGCGCATGACTTTAATTGAAGGGGATTTGATTCTGGTAAATAAATTTATTTATGGGGCAAAAGTTCCTTTTACCAATTTGCGCCTGCCGGTTCTGCGGATGCCCAAAAGGGGGGATGTGATTGTTTTTATTTATCCGGAAGATAAGAGCAAGGATTTTATTAAAAGGCTGGTGGGATTACCTGGGGATGTGATTGAAATTAAGGGGGGCTCAATCTATGTCAATGATAAGCCCGCTCCGGAGGCGATTTTCAATCAGGTTTATTATTACAATCGCGGCCAGTTGGGCCTGGCAGGCGAAAAGTTAGTGGTGCCTAAAGATAGCTATTTTGTTTTAGGAGATAATTCTGCTACTTCTAAAGATAGCCGTTATTGGGGGTTTGTACCTAAAGATAATTTACTTGGGCAGGCCATGATTGTTTATTGGCCGCTGCAACGGATAAAAATAATTAAATGAATATCGCCAATAAAATTTCTACCTTTCGTATTTTAAGCGTTCCGTTTTTTATTGCCTGCCTGGTGTATTATACGCCGGAAAAAGTATTTTTAATAAATTTGGCTTTAGTGATATTTATCCTGGGCGTTATTTCTGACGGTTTAGACGGTTATATTGCCAGAAAAGCTAAGATGCAATCCAAAGCCGGATTAATTTTGGATCCTCTGGGAGACAAGCTTTTGTTAATGAGCGCTTTTATATTCTTGTCACCGGTTTGCCGGCTGAGCTTGAAATTTCCGCTCTGGGTAAGTTTTATTGTGATCTCCCGGGACCTAATTATTATTATGGGGGCGGTGGTTATTTATATGGTTAAACAGAATTTAGATGTTCATCCCACCAAATGGGGAAAGCTTACCACTATTTTTCAAATGCTTTCGGTGGTGGGTGTTTTATTGCAATGGAAGCTGGCGATGTTGATCTGGTGGCCGGCGGTAATTTTTACGATTATCTCAGGGGTAGATTACGTAAATCGAGGTTTCAAAATCTTATATGCTTCTGACAGTCGTCGCGCTACTAGTTAGCTATTTGATTGGTGCTGTGCCTACAGCTTATCTTTTTGGCCGGATGCTCAAAGGAATTGATATCCGTAAAGTCGGCTCCGGCAATGTGGGCGCCACTAATGCCTTGCGGGTTCTAGGTAAAGGCCCGGCGGTGGCGGTCTTGTTTTTAGATATCCTAAAAGGAATCCTGGCGGTTGTTTTTTTGGGCAATTATTTCGCGGAAAAATCCGTTTGGTTGTCGGCTCAAAATTTGCGAATACTTATAGGTTTAACTTGTATTTGTGGCCATAACTGGACGGTATTTTTGCAGTTTAAAGGAGGCAAAGGGATCGCCACAACTTTTGGCGTTTTACTTGGCCTTTCCTTAATCATCCCCGGTTTAAATTCAGTAATCGGGCTGTTAATTTTAATCTGGTTTATTGTTTTTTTAGCTTTTAGGATCGTCTCATTAGCCTCCATCTGCTGCGGGATCGCTTTACCGGTTTTTTCCTTCCTGTTTAAGCTTCCCGGGATGTTAGTTTATCTGAGCATATTGCTTTGTATTTTTGTAATTATTCGGCACAAGGCTAATCTGGCCAGAATCTTTCTGGGCCAAGAACCCCGCCTATCTTTTAAAAAATCCGCAAATTAACTCACACTTTTCAATTTAACTCCCGCATTTAATGTCGCAGGGACACCCGGCGCTAAAAGATACCCCGCCAAATAGGAATGGCGGGTATGCCGCCTTCTGCGGCGATTGCGTTGGTGTGCGCTAGGTAGCGGAGGACACCTGGCCCTTAGGGGAATTGGGCCAGTGTCCTACCTGTGTAGGAAGCGCTTTCTTTTCGAGGCCAAATCGTATTGATTTGGCCTGCTTTTACTTGCATACTTTAGTTGAAATTAAGCGGATTGCTACTTAATGATTTTAAGGAAAAAATGAGAAACCTGCTTTATAAAAATTTGACCTTTCCCAATCGGGGCCGTAAAATCGTAGCCAGCTCTGAGGTAGCCGACAAAGAGGGGGTGCATAGCGTAGTGCGCAGGCATTTTGCTTATATCGCTAAACCGATTAAAGGTACGCAGCTTATCAACCCGCAGCCGTACCTATATGTTTTAAAAGAAAGAAATACTAAGCAAAAGCGGGAGCATTTTTTCTGCAAGATTAAAGGATGTGTTTTGGCGGTAAATAACGGTAACTTATTTCAGATTTTATTTGTGCACACTTTAAGCGTCGATCTTACTGCTTCGGTAAAGCTAAGCCAGCAGATCGGCTGATTTTTGTTGACATAAATTTTAAGTTGTATAAAATAATAGCTATATGGCCAAGCTATTATTTAAATACCAAGGTGTAGCGCTAGTTTCTTTAGCGCTATTTTTTTTATCGGCCAATTCAACTTTCGCTCAAAGCCCGGCCCAGGATTATCTTTGTGAATTGGGTAGAACCTTTTATGCGCATGGCCAGCTGGATGAGGCCCTCTCAGAATTTACTAAAGTCCTGGCCATTGATCCTAATCATCAACAAGCCAAAGAGTATATCAATAAGATATTTAACCGGGATTTAGGCTATGCGGATGATTCTGCAATAGCTAAGCCTTCTTCTCTTGAACCCGTTCCAACAGCGCAAGAACCGCCTTCGGTTGTGCCAGCGCCTAAACCCCCATTATCCAAAGAAGAGGCAATGGATCAAGAGCTGGCTAAATTTAAGCAACAACAAGTTGTTACGGCCTACCTTTACGGTTATCCGGATTTAATGCCGCCAGCGGAAGAAGAGCAAGACCGGGGATTAAAAGCCGGCCCCTTAAAAATAACCGGCCAGGCACAGCTTAGTTTTGGTGTTACACCGCAGGATTTTATCTGGAAAAGGGCTAATTTTGATTTAAATGAAAAATATAAAAGTTGGCGCTTAATGTCATCTGCTGGATTTAATCGGGGTTTTAATTCCTATGATCCCAGGATTTATGATTCGCTAAGCGTAAATGTAGATACCGAAAATGAAAGCGGTTTTAATTTTCATACCAATGTCACCGTTGATCCCTGGAGTTTTACCGGAAAAAGCAACAAAATTACAATTACTAATGGTCTGGGTGATTCTGCCCAACTACAGTTGTATTATTGGTCAAATACCGGGTATACCATAAACAATAACCTTTATACCGCGGAAGGCTATCCGACTGTAAATGTGCCTGAATTAAAGGTGGTGGATGGTAAAACCAGCCCGATGACTGTAGGCGGTTTTGATATCCCGGCCATGAAAATCTACCGTGAATTCCAACCTCTACGTGAGTTATGGTTAGATTATGCTAATGACCAGATTAAATTGCGGGTTTTTCCTTTGAGCTATCAGGATCAGGCTTATTCTTCCGATGATCCGATGGGTATAACTAATCATCACATCTGGTGGCAGGATAGCTTGTGGTTGCGAAGATACCTGCCGGGAACCTATCGAACCGGCGGTACACCTGCCCCAAGTTTTACCAAAGGCTTTTGGGATGATTCGCTTTCATTTTTATCTAAAGATAGTACGGGTAAATATCTTACTTCCTTAAGAGGTTTTTCTTTTTCCTTCTATCCGCAGGAACAAACATCTTTTGACACTACCGTAGCTACCCCTAAACATCTTTGGCAGGATTACGGCCAAGTAGATAATGTTATCTCGGCCAGCCGCCTAAAACATCAGTTTACGGATAACCTGATGTTGGGTGGTACGGTTACTACGCGTACAGGATTTAAAACTGACCCGCAAAAGTTAGATAGTGAAAACTTTGTCGGTGGCCTGGATCTGGGCTATGAAATTATTGATGGCCTAAAAGCGCAGGGAGAATTTTTAACCTCTAAATCTTTTTATGATATGAGTAATTCTGTTTATAAAACTGAATCGGACGGGAATGCTTATTATTTTGCTTTGATAGCGCGCTATCCGCAGAAAAGTATTATGGATTTAAAATATGGCTATGACCAGATTACTCTTGATAAGGAAGAAAGTTATCTTTTGAAAAGTAAATTTTATCTTAGCCGCATGGATAAAGGGTTCGATTCTTCTTTGTCTAACTTCAGTAATACCCGTCAGGATACGGATTGGGGCAGGCATATTCATTTTCGCCGGCCGATGGAGTATTATTACGCTGGCCTAACTAAGCCTACGGAAAATTGGGGCCAGCTGAATGCTACGCGGATTGGTGATGGTATTGATGCCGGAAGAAATACCCTGGGGTTGCGTTTGGAGACATTCCTGGATGACCGGTTCTATAATCTTTTCGATCTGCGCAATGTGCATAATATCGATGGAAAATTTATTGAAAATGTAGTGCGTGACGAGCTCTCGGTAAGGGTTACCGACAAATTAACCGCCAAACTCTTGGGTATTTATCAAAAGCTTCCCGCGACATTAGGCGGCATTGACCCCTTTGTTTATGATGGCCATACAGGAGATTATTTGTTAAATACGGCGGTGGCCGATGGCCAAGATCCCACCATTAAAACAGGATCTTTGGGCTTAAACTATGATTTCTTCGACTGGTTAAGTTTAAACGGTATTTATGAACGGACCAATGATTATACTTTAGGCTATGACAATTTTCCGCGCAATGTTTTAAGAAACGATACTACCCTGGGCGGTACTTATTATCAAAATGATAATCTTTACCGCTATGTCAATCCGTTCCTCTATTATCAGGATAATTTTCCCCAAGCCCCGTATGAGTTCTATAATGTTTTTAAAGGTGGGCTGAGGGTTTCTCCGCTAGAAAACATGGAAATCTATCTAGATTATACGCGCAACGAATTTCAGGCAGCCAGTTTAAACTCTGATAATATGAACCACTGGGGACTGGAATTAACTTATATGCCTACCCCGAAATTTGGGATGTTGTTTAAATATATCTACTCCCGTTGCCAGGATGTTGACCGC
>JAZDLL010000032.1:0-12215 GCA_043802105.1 Candidatus Omnitrophota bacterium | reverse complement strand
CGGCACCGGCCAGTCTACGCTGGACGGTATTATTCGCTCGACGAATAAATTAATTGCCGGATCTAATTTCGTGGTTTGCGGCTATGGTTGGTGCGGAAAAGGCACCGCCATGCGCGCCAAAGGCATGGGGGCAAAAGTGGTAGTGATCGAAGTTGACCCTTTGCGGGCCTTAGAAGCGACTATGGATGGTTTTGAGGTAATGCCCATTAGGGAGGCAGCGAAAGTCGGAGATATTTTTGTCACGGTTACCGGCGATATCAATGTCATCCGAAAAGAGCACTTTGGTTTGATGAAGGACGGCGCGATCGTGGCTAACTCCGGACATTTTAACGTGGAGATTGATATCCCCGGGTTAGAAACAATTACTAAATCCAAACGCGCAACGCGCGATTTTGTCGATGAGTATACTTTAAAAAATAACCGCAAGATTTACCTTCTTGGGCAAGGGCGTTTAATTAATTTAGCGGCGGCCGAAGGCCATCCGGCCAGCGTGATGGATATGTCTTTTGCCAATCAGGCTTTTTCGGCGCAATTTATGGCTAAAAATTACCGCAAATTGCAAAAACAAGTTTATACGGTTCCGGAAGATATCGATAAAAATATCGCCAGGCTTAAACTTAAGTCTATGGGGATTAAGATTGACGTGTTAACCTGCGAGCAGAAGAAATATTTAGCTAGCTGGGAGATGGGTACCTAAAAGGAGGAATAATGAAGAAAATATTTTTTATATTGCTTCTTATTTTTGTATTTCCTCTACTGGTTTGTGCTCAGGATTTGGTAGCCGACTCTAAGATTAATCAGGTCACGGTTTATACCCAGGGAGCCCTGGTCAATCGCCAAGCAACTTTAAAATTAGCCGCAGGGTCACAAAAGATTATATTTGCGGATATTATCCCCCAGATTGATGAGAATTCTTTACGCGTATCCGGAGAAGGCAGCGCGCGGGTGGTGATCCTGGGCGCAGCTTTTAAGAAGGAGTTTTTAAAGGATTCCCCCGCCGCAAGGGTTAAAGAGCTTCAAAACCAGATGCAGCAGATAAATGATGAGATCAGGAAATTTAATAATACCAAGCTGGTTTTGCAGGACAAGAAAGCGTTTTTAGATTCGGTAAGGTTATTTTCCAACGGTCAGTTGCCCAAAGATTTAGTTACCCGGATGCCGGGCGCGCAAGAATTAGAAGATACACTTAAATTTTTGGATGCCCGGCTGCGGGATAATTATAAAGAGTTAGTGGATGTAGAATTATCAATGCGGGAAGCGCAGAAAAAACTCAATGTTTTAGCCCGGGAGTTAAATAACATTACGGTGGTTGAGCGTAAGCAGAAGACCTCGATTGTGGTAGATTTAGAGGTTTCCGAGCCCGGAGATTTTAATCTTAAAATAGCCTATCGGGTGTCTGGGGCAAACTGGGAGCCTCTTTATGACGCCCGGGCGAATTTTGCTAAATCTGAAGTGGAGCTAATCTCTTTTGGCCTGGTTAAGCAGTCTAGCGGAGATGATTGGGGCGATGTAGAAATGCTACTTTCCACGGCGCAGATTAATCTTTCCGGAAATATGCCTGAGGTACAAAGCTGGTTTATTCGCCCTTATGCGCCAAGACCAATATATCAAGATGAAGTTTACGGTGGTAATTTAAAGTCGAAAGCAAGTATGCAAATGTCTGCCGAAAGAAGCGCTATGCCGGAGTTGGCTCTTGGAGTAGGTGGCGCTGAACCTAAGAGGGCCACCTATAATTTTGCGCAATCCGAGGCCAAAGGAGTAGCGGTGGTTTATAATCTTCCCGGTTTGGCTACTTTAAAGAGCGATGGCTCTGAATATAAGCTGCCGATTGCCTCGCAAACGCTCAAGGGCAAATTTGAATATTCGGCGTATCCGAGGCTATCTCCTTATGCCTATCTGGTCAGCCGGGTAACCAATGCCCCGGATCAACAGCTTTTAGGTGGAAGAGTCAATATTTTCCTGGAAGGTGATTTTGTGGGGCAGGGTGATATCAAGGCCGTTGGGCCGGCAGAAGAGTTTGATTTATATTTAGGCGCAGATGAAAACGTAAAGATCAAGCGCCAGCAGCTGGAAAAAAAGACTGATGATGTAATCATCGCTAATATTCCTTCTCCTAATCGTAAGGTAACTTATAAGTTTAAGTTAGGGGTAGAAAATTATAAAAATAAAAAGATTAAAATCAGCCTGTTTGAAGCGATGCCCGTCTCCGAGAATGAAAAAATAAAGGTAAGTATCGGTAGCGTTAGCCTGGTGCCTAAAGATAAGGACTGGAAGGATAAAAAAGGCATCTGGCGCTGGGAGTTAGAGCTGGAGCCTAAAGCTAAGCAGGAAATTTTCTATACTTATACCTTGGAGTGCCCGCGGGATATGAATATTGAAGGGTTAGAATAAATGTTAAAGAAAATTGCAGTATTAACTGCCGGCGGCGACGCTCCGGGGATGAATCCGGCTATCCGTTCAGTGGTGCGCTATGCGATTAATCAGAAACTTGAAGTGATGGGAGTTTTTCGCGGCTGGTGGGGGCTGATTAATGAAGAGCTCAAACCTTTAACTCAGCGATCGGTGTCCGGAATTATCGGTGAGGGAGGAACGATTCTTAAGACTGCTCGCTGCCCGGAGTTTAGGACTCAGGAAGGTATGGCGCGGGCTTATGCCACAATTAAAAAGAATAATATCGACGGTTTAGTGGTGATCGGCGGCAATGGTTCTTTTGCCGCCGCCCATGAATTTTATAAAAAATTTAATGTTTCCTGCGTGGGCATTGCTGCCTCCATCGATAATGACGTTAATGGCATAGATTATACTATCGGAACAGACACGGCTATTAATACCGCTTTGGATGCGATTGATAAAATTCGGGATACGGCTACTAGTATGGAACGGATTTTCGTCGTAGAGGTGATGGGCAGGGAGTCGGGTTTTATTGCTTTGACGGTAGCTTTGGCCGGAGGGTGCGAAGATGTAATTATCCCGGAAAAGGAAATTGATCTTAATCTGATTTGCCATGATATCGTGCACGGTAATTTAATCGGAAAATTGAGCTGGATTATTGTGCTGGCCGAGGGCGCAGGCAAAGCAGATGATATTGCCGGGCAAATCACGGAGATGACCGGTCTGGAAACGCGCACCGTGGTTTTAGGCCATGTGCAAAGAGGCGGCCGGCCGACGGCGGTTAGCCGGGATTTAGCTTTAAATCTTGGCAAAGCGGCGGTGGATTGTTTAATTGCCGGCAGAACTGATCTGGTCTTAGGGTTAGGCGCAGGCAAGATTGTGGAAGTTGATTTTGAGACAGCGATTAGAAAAAAAGAATTTAAATTTGACAATTTTTATAAACTGATTAAAATCTTAACTTGAGCACCTTGGGTTTAAGTCTAGCGAAATCCTGGCGAGTGAAACGAGCCAGGACCTAGGGCATTTTGAGTGGCCAAGTTTAATTTAACAAAATCCTTGTAAGTCGATGAACAGGGATAATAAGAAGGAGAGAAGTTAAAATGGGTAGGAAGCCGTTGGAAATTGATAAAATTGTAATGAGTTTGATTATGACCGATGATGCGCTTTTAAAAAAGAAATTAGCCAAAAAGATTTCGGATCTGGCTTATAAGAAAGGGATTTATCCTTCCAGCATCCAGGATTATTATCTGGCGCGGGGCAAAGAAGAGTTTAGCGGCTCAACTGTGCCGGCGATTAACCTGCGCAGTTTAACTTATGATTTGGCTAGAGGGTTATTTCGAGTAGGCAAAAAGAATAATTCCAAAACTTTTATTTTTGAGATTGCTAAATCTGAAATGGGCTATACCGCTCAGCCGCCGGTAGAGTATTCCGCGGTAATCCTGGCAGCGGCGATTAAAGAAAATTATACCGGCCCGGTATTTATTCAGGGGGATCACTTTCAGGCTAACCTGAAAAAATATCAGGAGAACCCGGATAAGGAGCTGGAGGCATTGCAGGCAATCATTACCGAGGCCATCGCTGCGGGTTTTTATAATATCGATATCGACTCCTCAACCTTGGTAGATTTAAGCAAGCCCAAGATCAGCGACCAGCAGTATTTAAATTATGAAGTTTGCGCTAAGCTTACGCAATTTATTCGCCGCATCGAGCCTAAAGGTATTACCGTCTCGGTTGGCGGAGAGATCGGCGAGGTGGGGCATCAGAATTCTACCGCTGAGGATTTACGTGCGTTTATGGTGGGTTTTAAACAGCGCCTGCGCAAAGGTTTGGTGGGGATCAGCAAGATTTCGATTCAAACCGGCACCTCTCACGGCGGGGTAGTTTTGCCGGATGGTTCAATTGCGCAGGTAAAATTGGATTTTGAGACCTTAAAGAATCTTTCGGCGCTGGCGCGCAAAGAATTTGGTTTAGGCGGCGCAGTACAGCATGGCGCTTCTACTTTGCCGGAGGAAGCCTTTCATAAATTTGCCGAATGCGAAGCTGCCGAGGTGCATCTGGCCACCCAATTTCAGAATATGATCTTTGATTCCAAGCATTTTCCGGCGGATTTAAAGAATAGGATTTATGATTGGCTTAAAGTTAATGCCGCTAATGAGGCTAAAGCCGATGAAACCCAGGAGCAGTTTTTCTATAAAACCCGCAAGAAAGCTTTAGGTCCCTTTAAGAAAGAGATCATGAGCCTGCCACAGGCCACGCGGGAAGCGATTGCCGGGGAGATGGAAGATAAATTTGATTTTCTTTTTAAACAACTGAATGCCGTAAATAATGTGGCTTTAGTGGATAAGTACGTTACCTTAAAAAGAGTGATTTCGCGTAAGCGCCAGGATGCTGCCGGGGTAGTGCATGACGGAGAAGGCGCGGACTAAACTAGCAGTTAGTTATATAGGGAGGCCTCTAAATGAGATCTGATATGATTAAAAAAGGTTTGGACAGGGTGCCGCATAGAGCGCTTTTGCATGCCACCGGCTTATCTAAAAAAGATTTAGCCCGGCCGTTTATCGGCGTAGCGACCTCTTTTACCGACCTTATTCCTGGACATGTCGGGATGCGGGATCTGGAAAGGTTTATTGAGCGCGGGGTATGTTACGGTGGAGGGGTGCCGTTTTTATTTGGCGTGCCGGGTATTTGTGACGGAATAGCGATGGGCCATTTAGGGATGTGCTATCCGTTAGCCTTACGTGAACTGGTGGCGGATCTTATCGAAACGGTTTGCAACGCACATCAATTAGACGGAATTATCTGCCTGACTAATTGCGATAAAATTACTCCGGGCATGCTGATGGGGGTGGCGCGCTTAAATATTCCGGCGATCATTGTGACTGCCGGGCCAATGCTCTCGGGCCGTTTTAATCAAAGAAAATTAGCTTTTGTGCATGATACTTTCGAAGGTATGGCGCGGGCAAAAAAAGGGGATATTTCTAGGCAGGAATTATCTTGTTTAGAGTTGGAGGCTTGTCCGGGGCAAGGATCATGCCAGGGGTTATATACTGCCAATACTATGGCTTGTCTTACCGAAACTATGGGGATGTCTATTCCGGGTTGCGGGACAGCTTTGGCCGGCTCGGCTAAAAAACGCCGGATCGCTCAAGCCAGCGGAGAACGGATCGTAGAACTGGTTAAACAGAATATTAAGCCGCACGATATTATTACCAGGAAATCTCTAGAGAATGCCATCGTCGTAGACATGGCTTTAGGCGGTTCCAGCAATACGGTTCTACACTTAATGAGCATTGCTCATGAGGCAGGTATAGATTTAGATTTAAAAACTTTTGACAGAATCAGTAAGAGTGTGCCGCATATTACGAATATTGAGCCGGCCGGCGAACATTTTATGGAGGATATTGAATATGCCGGGGGCATTCCGGCGGTATTAAAGAGATTAAAATCTAAATTGAATAACACTTTAAATGCTAACGGCCAGAAAATTTTTCAGATTGCCGATAGCGCTACTATTTTTGATTCCCAGGTGATTCGTCCGTTAAATCAGGCGTATCATAAACAGGGCGGGATTGCGGTTCTTTACGGCAACCTGGCGCCCAATGGCGCAGTGGTCAAGCAGTCCGGGGTCAGCGCTAAGATGATGCAGTTTGCGGGCCGGGCCCGGGTGTTTAATCGCGAAGAGCAGGCCATGCAGGCGATTATGAACAATAAAATAAAAAAAGGCGATTGTATTGTTATCCGTTATGAAGGTCCGTCAGGCGGTCCGGGCATGCGCGAGATGCTGGCGCCTACGGCGGCCATTGTGGGTTTAGGCCTGGAGGATTCTGTAGCTTTAATTACGGATGGCCGTTTTTCCGGCGGGACCAAAGGCCCCTGCATCGGGCATATCTCTCCGGAAGCCTCTGCCGGCGGGCCGATTGCAATTATTAAGGATGGTGATACAATTATTATTGATATTCCAAATCGTAAATTGGAAATTAAATTAAGTAAAACCGAAATTGAAAAAAGATTTAAGTATTGCAAGTGCGTGGAGCCTAAAATTAAAACCGGGTATTTATCCCGTTACTCTAGATTAGTGAGTTCAGCAGATAAGGGAGCGATCTTAAGCTAAGATGGTTGGTGCCAGGATATTATTAGAGTCTTTAAAGAAAGAAGGGGTGGAGGTAATCTTTGGTTACCCCGGAGGCCAGGTTCTGCCTATCTTTGATCAGCTTTACGATTTTGATCTTAAGTTTATTTTGACCCGCCATGAACAGGGCGCAGCGCATGCCGCGGATGGATTTTCCCGCGCCACCGGTAAAGTCGGCGTTTGCCTGGCCACTAGCGGCCCGGGGGCAACCAATCTGGTTACCGGGATTGCTACTGCTTATATGGATTCTATTCCGATGGTCGCGATTACCGGCCAGGTCGGCACGCATCTTATTGGGAACGACGCTTTTCAGGAAGCTGATGTTACCGGGATCACCCGGCCGATAACTAAGCATAATTTTTTGGTTAAAGATGTAAAAGATTTGGCGCGCACGATTGCCGAGGCTTTTTATATCGCCTCCAGTGGCCGGCCCGGACCGGTGCTCGTGGATATTCCTTTGGATGTGCAGCGGGCAGATACCGAATTTATCTGGCCGGAAAAGGTAACTATTCGCAGTTATCAGCCGACTTATTCCGGCCATCCTGGGCAGATTAAGAAAGCGGCAAAATTAATCTCCGGCAGCAAGAAGCCGGTTATTTATGCCGGCGGCGGAGTGATTACCTCCGGGGCGCATGGTGAGCTAAAAGAATTAGCGGAAAAGATTCAAGCTCCGGTAACTACTACTTTTATGGGGTTGGGTGGTTTCTGCGGTACGCATAAATTATTTTTAGGCATGCTGGGAATGCACGGTACGGCTTATGCCAATCATGCGGTCATGGAATCAGATTTAATTATTGCCGTGGGAGCGCGTTTTGATGACCGGGTAACCGGAAGGCTGGACGATTTTGCCCCCGGGGCAAAAGTTATTCATATCGATATTGACCCTTCATCGATTAGTAAGAATGTCCGGGTAGATGTTCCGATTGTGGGCGATGCCAAAGAGATTCTTAAAGAACTTATCTTGGAAATTAAAAAGTCTCCGGATACCTTAGAATGGCTTAAGACGGTAGAGGCCTGGAAGAAAAAACACCCCTTAACTTATAAAGACGATAACGCGATGCTCAAGCCCCAATATATTCTTGAGCAGCTTTGGGATTTAACTAAAGGGGATGCGATAATTTGTACGGAGGTAGGCCAGAGCCAGATGTGGGCCTGTCAATGGTATCAATATTTGACCCCGCGTACATTTATATCCAGCGGCGGCCTGGGCACCATGGGGTTTGGGTTTCCGGCGGCCATGGGTGCTAAGATCGGTTGTCCTAAAAAAGAAGTTTTTAATATTGCCGGAGACGGTTCGATCCAGATGAACATTCAGGAGCTGGCCACTTGTGTGGCGAATAAAATCAACGTAAAGGTGTTGATCTTCAACAATGGTTTCTTAGGCATGGTTAGGCAGTGGCAGGAATTATTTTACAAAAAACGCTATTCTTATACGCCGATTACCAGCCCGGATTATGTTTTGTTGGCGCAAAGTTATGGGGCGCTGGGGTTGCTGGTAACTAAAAAATCCGAAGTGCGCCCGGCGTTGCAAAAAGCTATCCAGACTCAGAATACAGTTTTTATAGATTTTCGTATTGAACCGGAAGAGAATGTTTATCCGATGGTTCCGGCGGGACAGGCGATTAATAAAATGATTGAAGGGTTGGCATAATGCGCCACACGATATCGGTATTAGTGGAGAATAAATTCGGAGTTTTAGCGCGAATTTCAGGGTTATTCAGCGCGCGAGGCTATAATATTGCCTCTTTGTCCGTTTCGGAAACTTTGGATCCTCAAATATCTTATATGACCATTGTGGTGGAAGCTAAAGACGCCAAGGTCCTGGAGCAAATTAACAAACAGTTGAATAAATTAATTGACGTGATTACGGTTACGGATTTTACCAATAAAGAGCATCTTGACCGGGAGCTGGTTTTGGCCAAGATAAATTATGCGCCCAAAGATAAGGCGCGCCTAGAGGCAATCTTTAATAAATTTGTCGGCAAGATTATTCATCATAAAGCGGATATGGCAATTATTGAAGCAGTGGGTGATCAGCGCCAGATCAATGAGCTTTTAGAGGAGTTAAATAAATTCGGAATTAAAGAGTTAGTTAGAACAGGGAAACTGGCAATTAGTAATTAAACGGTAAGGCATTCTGGGCTAAGGCACCCGACGCCAATAGGCACCTGGCGCTAATTGGAATTGCGCCAGTGTTCGCCAGGTGGCGAAAATTGCGCGGGTGTTGTCTAGGTAGATAAGGAGGAACAAAAAATGGCAAAGATTTATTATGATTGCGACGCGGATTTAAATTTATTAAAAGATAAAACGGTGGCTATTATTGGTTATGGTATTCAAGGCCGTGGTCAGTCATTATGCCTGCGGGATTCCGGGATCAAGGTGGTGGTTTCAGAGATGGAGGGGACCCCTAATTATTTACTGGCCAAACAGGACGGGTTCTTTCCGGTGAGTGCGGCGGAAGCGGCAAAATCCGCGGATATTATTCAGATTCTTACTCAGGATCATGTGCAGGCTAAAGTTTATCAGGAGTCGATTAAGCCCAATTTAAAAAAAGGTAAAGCTCTTTGTTTTTCGCACGGGTTTAATATCCGTTTTAAGCAGATTAAGCCTCCGAAAAATGTCGATGTGTTTATGGTCGCTCCTAAAGGGCCGGGGGCTTTGGTGAGAAAAATGTACGAAGAGGGCAAGGGCGTGCCTTCCTTAATCGCGATTTATCAGGATGCCAGCGGCCAGGCTAAAGCTTTAGCTTTAGCCTATGCCAAGGGTTTAAAAGCGACCACTGCCGGAGTAATTGAAACCACTTTTGACGAGGAGACGGAAACCGATCTTTTCGGCGAACAGGCGGTGCTTTGCGGCGGAGTGAGCGAGTTGATTAAAGCGGGTTTCGATACTTTAATTGAGGGTGGCTATCAGCCGGAGATTGCTTATTTTGAGGTTCTGCACGAGTTAAAATTAATCACGGATCTTATTCAGGAGCGGGGTATTTCGGGTATGCGCCGGGGAGTCTCCAATACCGCTTGTTACGGTGACTTAACCCGCGGCCCCAGGATTATTACTCAAAAAACACGTAAGGAAATGAAAAAGATCCTTAAAGAAATTAAATCCGGAAAATTCGCCAGAGAGTGGATTAAAGAGAATGAAACCGGACGCAAAAATTTTGACAGTTTAATTAAAGCCGGGGATGATCACTTAATTGAAAAAGTAGGCAAACAATTAAGAGAGATGATGCCTTGGATGAAGAAGTAAAAAATAGTAAATTGTATCAGATTTTGCGGGTCCTGCCGATGACTGTTCCTCGGCCGCATTTAGCGTCCTCGGAATCAGTCATCGTCACCCGCAAAATTTAACCAAAATTTACTATTTTTTAGGGTAGGTGTAAGATGGAAAAAATAATAATTTTTGATACAACTTTAAGGGATGGCGAGCAGGCTCCGGGTGCGGCATTAACCAGCTTTCAGAAAATGGAAGTGGCTATTCAGCTTGAGCGTTTAGGAGTGGATATTATTGAGGCGGGTTTCCCGATCGCCTCACCGGATGATTTTGCGGCAGTAAGCGCGATTGCAAAGTTGATCAAAAAACCAGCGGTTTGTGCCCTGGCCCGCTGTATTTACAAGGATATTGAGCGGGCTGGAGAATCAGTAAAAAAAGCCAGGCATCCGCGCGTTCATCTTTTTCTGGCAACCTCTAAGATACACTTAAAATATAAATTTAAGAAGGCCGAGGATGAAATAGCCGAAATTGCTAGAGATTCTATCCGGCAGGCCAAGAAATTTTGTTCTGATATCGAGTTTTCTCCGGAAGATGCTACCCGCACCCAGAAGGATTTTTTATTCCGCATGGTGGAAATGGCGATTAAGGAAGGGGCCCGGACCATTAATATTCCCGATACCGTCGGATATAGTTATCCGCAGGAAGTCTATTCCCTGATTACGGATATCTTAAACAACGTTCCTAATATCAATAAAGCGATTATTGCTACCCATTGTCATAATGATTTAGGCCTGGCGACAGCCAATTCTTTATCTGCGGTTTTAGCCGGAGCCCGTCAGGTGCATTGTACGATTAACGGAATCGGTGAACGCGCAGGAAATGCTTCGCTGGAAGAAGTGGTGATGGCGATGAAAACGCGCAAAGATGTTTTTGGTAATTTTTATACTAATATTAACACCAAAGAAATATACCGCACATCGCGCCTGGTAAGTAAATTGACAAATTTTGTCGTGCCTCCCAATAAGGCGATTGTCGGCCGCAATGCTTTTGCTCACGAGTCCGGAATTCATCAGGATGCAATTTTAAAGAAGCGGATTACTTATGAAATTATGGATCCCCATGATGTGGGGATTGCCGATAGCCAGCTGATCCTGGGTAAGCATTCCGGCAGACATGCTTTCAGAGATAGGTTAAAGACGTTGGGTTTTTATCTAAACGATGAGCAATTAAATAAAGCCTTTGTGCGTTTTAAAGAAGTGGCGGATAAGAAGAAAGATATTTTTGATGATGACTTAAGGATTATCGTTGAGGATGAGGTGCGTGTATCTAAGCCGCTCTGGACGCTGAATAGTTTCCAGATTAATTCCGGAACTAAAATTAAGCCCCTGGCTCAGGTGGTATTGGTTAAGGCCGGGAAAAATTTGTCCGGAGTTTCTTCGGGGGATGGCCCGGTGGATGCTTGTTTTAAAGCCATCGATAAAATTACCGGCTATAAAGCTAAATTAGAGGATTTCCGCCTGGAAGCAGTTACTTCGGGTAAGGATGCTTTGGGGCAAGCGAGTCTTAAGCTAAAGGTTTCCGGTTACTCCGTCAATGGCCGCGGGTCAAGCACGGATATTATCGAAGCGGCGATAAAGGCCTACATTGATGCCGTAAATAAATTAAAGAATAAATGACCTTAAAGCCGAAACTTTACGGTTTAGTGGGTTTTCCTGTCCGGCACAGCCTCTCTCCCTGTATGCACAACGCTGCGCTTATTAAGCTCAAGATAAAAGCTAAATATAAATTATTTGAGTTGCCATCTGAGAAGTTGGAAGATTTCTTAGGTAATTTAAAAAAGAACAATATACTTGGTTTTAATGTCACCATTCCTTATAAAGAAAAAGTATTGCCTTATCTGAATATTAAATCTTTGGGGGTTCGTGAAATTGGAGCGGTTAACACTGTCGTGGTTACTAAAGCCGGGAAATTAAAAGGTTTTAATACTGATTTTCTCGGTTTTAGCCGGCATTTAAAAGAATTAAAAGTTGCACCCAGGAAAGTCGCATTAATCGGGGCAGGTGGTGCAGCCAGGGCTGTTTGCTTTGCCCTAGGGAAAAGCAAGGTAGAAGAAATCTGTATCTATGATATTGATGCTTACAAAAGCTTAGGCTTAGCCAGCCAATTTAAAGATTTATTTAATTCAACTAAATTTTCGGTGGTTGCCAGGATTGAGGAGTCAAATCTGCAGGATAAGGATTTGTTGGTTAATGCCTCGCCTGTGGGTATGCGGCCAAATGATCCCTGTTTAGTTGAAAGCAAGGCAATACATAAGGATCTTTTTGTTTATGATTTAATTTATAATCCGGCTGAAACTAAACTTATCGCGCAGGCCAGGCTTGCTGGCGCGCGTTCCTCTAACGGTTTAGGAATGCTTTTATATCAAGGGGCACTTTCTTTCAGTCACTTTACGGATAAAAATGCGCCGATTCAAGTTATGAGGGCT
>JAZDLL010000065.1:0-18512 GCA_043802105.1 Candidatus Omnitrophota bacterium | reverse complement strand
GCCGCACTAAAATACCTACTTGGTTGTTGAATTATACTAAAAAAGATTTACACTATGAAGTAACTGCCGGAGGGGATTTCCCCGAGGATTTAAGCCGCTATAAACTGATCATTTCCTGTGGCGGCTGCATGGTCAACCGGGGCGAAATTATGCACCGTATCCAGAAAGCTAAAGAGGCCTCTGTTGCGATTACTAATTATGGCATACTGATGGCCTACCTTGGCGGTATCCTTGAGCGGGTAATTGCTCCGTTCGAAGGTGGGCGGGTGGAATTGGATTCGGAAATTCTACATAAATTAATATAAAACTTGACAAAGATGGCGTTTAGTAATAATATGTTTTTGTTTTTAAATCAGCCAAGGACAGTGACGTCCGAAAATCTTCGGGCGTCTTTTTTTATATATTCTTGCATAAAATCTAGGCAGAATTAGTTATGAAAATACTCAAAAAGCAGATTATTAATGATGTGGCCGGGGTAAAGATTACGCAATTGGATATTCTTTCTCCGGATATCGCAGTTTCGGCTCAGCCGGGACAGTTTGTGATGTTGATGGCCAGCGAAAATGGAGAGCGCATACCTTTGACCATCGTAAATACGGATAAAATAAAAGGAATCTTAAGCTTGATTTTTCAAGAGGCAGGTTTTACCACCCAGAGTTTAGGCAAATTAAATCCCGGGGACTGTCTTTATTCTTTAGTGGGTCCTTTGGGGCATCCTACCCAGATTAAGAAATACGGAAAAATAATCCTGGTTGGCGGAGGAGTAGGGATTGCCGAGATCCTGCCGGTTGCCCGCGCATTAAAAGATGCCGGTAATCAGATTACTACTATTTTGGGCTCCCGCAGTAAAGATCTACTTATTTTAGAGGCCGAACTTAAAAGTGTGTCCGATCAAATTTATATTATGACTGATGATGGTTCTTACGGCAAAAAAGGTTTTACCACCGATATGTTAAAGGAGCTTTTAAGCCTGGGTAAATATGATTTGATTTATTCTGTGGGCCCGATCCCTATGATGAAAAGAGTGGCGGCGGTTGGCAGTGAATATAAGACCAAGACTTTAGTTTCGTTAAATGCCTTGATGGTGGACGCTACCGGCATGTGCGGTTGCTGCCGGGTAACGGTGTCTGGTGAAGTAAAATTTAGTTGTGTTGATGGGCCGGATTTTGATGGCCACGGAGTTGATTGGGAAGAGCTTGAAAAGAGAAATAAAGTGTACAGTCTCCAAGAAAAACATATCTGCAATCTTAAATTATGAAAAAAGAACCGGTGAAAGTTAGAGAAGCGCCTGCGGCAATCAGAGCGGGAAATTTTCAGGAGGTCGTTTTGGGGTATTCGCAAGAGGAGGCTCTGTGCGAAGCCTCCCGCTGCCTGCAGTGTAAAAAACCGGTTTGTATCAGCGGCTGTCCGGTAGGCATTGATATTAAAAAGTTTATTTATCAGATTACACAAAAGGATTATTCGGGAGCGTATTTTACAATTAGAGAAAAGAACAACTTTCCTTCCATCTGCGGAAGGGTTTGCCCGGCGGAGTACCAATGCCGCAAAACTTGTATCCTGACTAAGAAAGATGCGCCTTTTGCTTCTGCACAAGCTATTAACATTCATTTTCTGGAACGTTTTGTGGGAGATTACGGCAAGAATAATAATTTAGATATCTCCGCAGAAAAAAAGGAGAAGTTTTCTGAATATAAAGTGGCGGTAGTGGGTTCTGGGCCGGCCGGTTTATGTTGTGCCGGAGAATTAGCGCGCCAGGGAGTCCAGGTGGATATCTTTGAAAGCCTGCATAAAACCGGCGGAGTTTTAAGATATGGCATTCCGCCGTTTAGGCTGCCCTGGGAGGTTTTAGATTTTGAGATAAATTACCTTAAAAAATTAGGAGTCAATTTTATTACTAATTTTCTAGTGGGTAAAGCTAGGAGCATTAAAGAGTTATTCCAACAGGGATACGCTAATGTATTCTTGGGGCTGGGCGCAGGAGTACCGTCATTTCTAGGGGTGCCCGGTGAAAACCTTTGTAATATTTATTCGGTGAACGAATTTTTGACCCGAGTAAATCTGATGTCGGCTTATAAATTTCCTGAATTCCATACTCCGGTTAATATCGGTAAGCATGCTTTAATCGTGGGCGGCGGAAATACCGCGATGGATTCCGCCAGAGTGGCCTTACGCTTGCAAAAGTTAAAAGGATATCCATTGAATACTACGATTATTTACCGGCGCACAGAGGTAGAGATGCCAGCCAGGCGCCTGGAGATCGAGCATGCTAAGGAGGAGGGGATAAAATTTGAATTTTTAGTTGCGCCCAAAGAATTTATCGGGGATGAGCAGGGCTTGGTAAAGAAATTAATCTGCCTTAAGTCTAGATTAGGTGAACCGGATAGCTCAGGCCGCCGAAGGCCGGTAATTATTGAAGGAAGTGAATTTACGCTGGATTGTGATTTATGTGTAATTGCCGTGGGGTTAAAAGCCAATCAAATTTTAATTAATGCCACACCGGAACTAAAAACTGATAAATATTCAGATGTCAGCGTGGACTCTGAAACCATGGAAAGTTCCATTAAAGGGGTTTTTGCCGGAGGAGATATTGTGGGGGGAGAAGGCACGGTTATTGAAGCGATGGGGATGGCTAAAAAGGCAGCCCAGTCAATAATTGACGCGCTTTCTGGTAGTAGGTAATCTAATCTAGATTCCGCCTCATTTATTCGGCGGGATCAATTCACACATTGATTTACTCATACGGGCGTATTCGTAAATCAATGCGTGAATTGAATTCGCGCATTAACTTACTCACATTGTGTGTTCGTAAGTTAAGCGCTCATTTAAAGGAGAGGAAAGATGGTAAAAAAAGTCGAAGAGTTTATGGATTTGGTAGTACAAAGAAACCCGGGTGAAGTGGAGTTTCATCAGGCAGTCAGAGAAGTTGTGGAATCCGTAATGCCTTTTATCGAAAAAAATCCTAAATATCAGAAAGCCAAGATATTGGAGAAAATGATTGAACCGGAGAGAACAATAATTTTTCGCGTTCCCTGGTTGGATGATCAAGGAGAGGTCCAGATTAACCGCGGTTACCGTATTGAGATGAGCAGCGCTATTGGTCCGTATAAAGGCGGGTTGCGTCTTCATCCCAGCGTAAATTTGGGGATCTTAAAATTCTTGGCTTTTGAGCAGGTTTTTAAGAATGCACTGACCACTTTACCTATGGGCGGCGGAAAAGGTGGCTCGGATTTTGACCCTAAAGGAAAGTCGGATAATGAAGTAATGAAATTCTGCCAGAGCTTTATGACTGAACTTTCCAGGCATATTGGCCAGAATACTGATGTGCCAGCCGGGGATATTGGCGTAGGCGGCCGTGAAATTGGGTATATGTTCGGGCAGTATAAAAGGCTGCGCAACGAATTTACCGGCGTGCTTACCGGAAAAGGCCTTAATTGGGGCGGTAGCTTAATCCGGCCGGAAGCCACTGGTTACGGTTGCGTATATTTTGTTGAAGAGATGCTCAAAGTGCGTGGAGATTCTTTAAAAGGAAAAGTTTGCGCGGTCTCCGGTTCAGGTAATGTCGCTCAATACACTGTAGAGAAGCTCCTGCAAATGGGGGCCAAGGTTGTTACGCTTTCAGACTCTGACGGGTATATTTATGATAAGGACGGTATTGATACCAAGGAGTTAAATTGTGTGCTTAATTTAAAGAATGTTAAGCGGGGTAGAATTAAAGAATGTGCCAAGGAGTTTAACTGTAAATATTTCGAAAAAGAGAAGCCTTGGGCGGTAAAATGCGACGTAGCATTTCCTTCTGCTACCCAGAACGAGATTGATGAAAATGATGCCAAAACCTTAGTGAAAAATGGTTGTATTGCGGTTGGTGAAGGGGCAAATATGCCGACTACACCGCAAGGGGTGGAGGTCTTTCAGAAAGCAAAAATTCTTTATGCACCCGGTAAAGCCGCGAATGCCGGCGGGGTGGCTACCTCGGGCTTAGAGATGTCTCAGAATAGTATGCGTTTATCCTGGAGTCGTCAGGAAGTGGATAAGAAGCTGCATGAGATTATGATTGCTATCCATGAGAGCTGCGTTAAATACGGCAAGGAAGATAAATATATCAACTATGTTAACGGAGCTAATATCGCCGGCTTTGTGAAAGTTGCCGATGCCATGCTGGATCAGGGGCTGGTATAAATAGCAGCGATAGCGCTAGGTACTGTTTTGGAAACGCCCCGGGTTTTACCACCGGGGCGTTTGTTATTTAAAATGTAGTTGCCAGATGATTATTAAAGTTGTAAAATATGTTTCGTGGATAAAGATCAATTAATCAACGATTTCTTTCGCGCTTTAAGAGTAACGCTTACCAACGCTTTCTCTTATTCTAAAGACCATCCTTATTTTGTCAAATCCGTGGAAAGTTTTAAGCTTAAGCTTGAAGAAGTCCTGGCAGTTTTAAGTCCATTTAAAATCGGAGTTACCAGTTTAGGGTTGGTGGTGGACGGCAAGGATTTAACCCGCATTGGCTTTTATGATGAATTAGCCCGCCTATTGCATCAGCGTAAAATAAAGAGCATAGAGATCCGCAGGGGCGCAACACTGGCGGAGCTTGTGGGGTTTTTTTCTGTAATTTCCATGGCCCAAAAAGATATTTTTAAAAAAGGCGGAGTAAACCTTCTTTTGGATAAGGAGCAAGTGGTTAATTTTATTGTCGAAGAGCTGGACTACTCTGCTTTTCTGCAGGGAGATGGCCAGGATTGCGTTGATATTTGGGGTTTTATGCTTAAAGAGGCAGCGCAGAGCGAGGATGAAGATAAATTAAATAAGCTGGCGGATAATTTCGGCGCGCTGATTAAGCGCACGACTCAAAATGACGTTTTTGAAAGCGAAGAAATTTCCTCCAGCATTAATGAATTTTTAGTTTGTTTAAAAGAAAAAAATAAAGAGAAGTTTGATAAATGCGCCAAAGAGGTTTTTTTATGGCTCCTGCATAATCGTAGCGTACTTAATGATGAGCGGCTGGCCAAGCTTAAACCGGTTTTCAATGGTTTAAATCAGGATGATTTTACCGCTCTGCTCTGGGAGGGGCTTTCTCAGGAGGATAATTTTGATACTTTGAGCTTGCAGCTTTTTTCCAAAATATCCGAACAGAAAAATCCGCCTAAAATTACCGAAGGTTTTTCTAGCCGGATAAATGCTCTGCAAAACTTAAGCGGCAACCCCAGAGTCACCAAGAGGATTCAGAATTTATTAGTTGAAACTCAAGATGGGCAATTATCCGCAGTCTATCGCCATACACTGGAATCTTTAATCAAGGGAATCTCTTCTAGCGGAGAGTTATTTTTTGATCAGAAAGCGCTTAAGGATAATTATCGCTATGTAGTTTTAAATATTTTTGCTATTGAGGAAGAGGGGGATAATTTATTGCTGGCGGCGGAAGTTTTAGAAAAAGAGTTAGCGCAGGCGTTTACGGATAATGACCTGGATTTTTTAAAGGACCTCTACAGCCAGCTGGTTAAAAAGAATAAACAAGGCAATAGCGTCAGCCTTGATCTGGAAAAAAAGTTTTCCGCTTTTATTGAAAGTATTATCCTGGGCCAATCTTTATTGCCCCAGCAGGAGTGTTTTTTACAGATGGTCTCTTCTCCCAGCCAGGAAGCAAATTTTTATTTAGATAGAATATTCACCGGCGAAAAAGTAAATCCGCAGGTTTTAAGCTTATTTTTTAAGTTTTTCCCGGGGAACTTGGATATTTTCTATCAGCGGGTAGAACAAAAACTCTCTGACCTGGAGTTTATCTTTAGTTTAATTGAAACTTTGGGCCAGCAGTCGACGCCGGTAACCTTAGGGATCCTGGACCATATTTATTCTTCGGCCAATGAGTTAATGAAAATTGAAATTTTGAATATTATGCGTAAATTAAAAAAAGTGGATGTAGAGTTTCTGATGCGTCAATTAAACACAAATTCCCCCTCGCTTAGAAAAAACATACTTTCGGTTTTAATTTTGAACCCGCAGGCCCAAGAGGGCGCCCTGGATTTTTTGTTTAAAGTTCCTAGTTTTTGCGGGTTAAAGAATGGGTTGCTGATTGAAAACTTGCAGATTGTTTTTAATTTAGGCATTACTCAGGCGGCTAGCCGGATTCAGGGTTTAGCCGGTAAAAGATTTTTCTGGAATCGTAAATTGCGTAAGGTCGCCCAGAAAATTTTAAAGGAGTGGAATGCTCGCTAATATTGAAGAAGCTTTTAAAGGATTGCTCGCTTGTCTGCAAACGCTTAAAATGTATGGGCTAGAGCACCCGATGTCGCGGAAAGCTCTGGATAAAGCCTTTGAAGCGATTAGCGAGGTATTAGTCAGCCGCCCGGAAATGACCATTGGTATTGTCGGTGAGGAGTTGGCTTTTGAAAAAGAAATTCTTTTTGATCTGGCCAAATTCTTACGTCCGGCTATTCTTTATTTAAAAGACAGAAATATCGAAAGGATTGCTTTTTTCTCCGGATTAACTAAAGATGAGCTATGGAGATTTGTGTGTTTTATTGCCGGGCCGAAAGAGGACTTTAAAGGCGACCTTCAGGCAGCGCTTAGTCTTGCCGGGATAGAGCATATTAATATCGGCAAACTTAAGGTGGAAACGGAACCTGGCAAAGGCGGCTCTGCGCCGGCTCAGCGGCAGCTTTATGACTCTTCAGCGGATACGGTAGCTTTGTCTTTGAACGGAGTGCTTAATTCCGAAAAAATCGACCACCTGGCGCTTAAATTTTCTTTGAACAACATTATGGATAGCTTAAGCACGCAGCGCCAAGATCTGCTCAAGCTGTCTACGCTAAAAAGATATGATCTGGAAACTTATACCCATATGTTGAATGTTTCAATCTTTTCCATGTATTTTTCTTCGCGTTTAGGCTTTGAAAAGACGGATATTCTAAATATTGGTATTGCTGCGATGTACCATGATATTGGTAAGTTGGCGATTTCACGTAAAATATTACATAAGCCCGCTCAGCTTACCGACCAGGAGTTTGGGCAGATTAAAAGCCATACCTTATTAGGGGCTCAGATTATGCTCAAATATGTCAATACTCTGGGTATTTTGCCGGTAGTAATTTGTTTCGAACACCACCTAAAGTACGACGTTTCCGGTTATCCGCGGCTGCCTTTTTTAAGAAAACAGCATATTGCTTCTTTGATTGTCGCCATTTGCGATGTTTATGACGCTCTTTCGCAAAGGCGGGGTTATAAGCAGGATTATTCCCCGGATGTGGTTTATAATATAATGAATAGAGATAAAGGCGGGGCTTTTGATCCGGAGTTGCTGGATAAATTTTTTAAAATTATGGGGCTTTGGCCGGTGGGGGCAGTAGTGGAGTTAAATGATGGCAGCGTAGCGTTAGTCAGGGAGCAGAATGAATCCGATATTCGGCGGCCAAAAATTGAGGTAGTTTCACCGGTAGATAAAAAGCGCACCGTAGATTTAGTTCAAGATAGTAGTTTGAGTATCCAGCGGTATCTGAATCCCTGGAAGGAAGGTAAGGAGTATTTGGGGCTGGTTTAAGTTGGGCCATTATTAATACTGGTTGACATTTCTGGAAACTAATGTTATAGTTATTTAAACAAAGGCGTTTAGGAGCCGAATTCTCGGCACTAAACGCTTTTTTTGTAGGAGTTGTTTAGGCTGAATTCGGCGAATTGAGGGGTAGGTAAAAGCAGCTATGCAGGCAATTTTAGTCCTAGAAGATGGCGCAGTATTTAAAGGCAGGTCCTTCGGCTCAAGCGGCGAAGCTCTGGGGGAAGTCGTCTTTAATACCAGCATGGCCGGATACCAGGAGATTATCACGGATCCTTCCTATAAAGGCCAGATTGTAACCATGACCTATCCTTTAATCGGTAATTATGGAATTAATCAAGAGGATGTCGAAAGCCGCCGGCCTTTTTTAGAGGGTTTGGTGGTTAAGGAGGCCAGCAAAATTGCCAGCAACTGGAGGAAAGAGCAGGGGCTGGGGGAATATTTAAAAGCAAATAATATCCTGGCCATTGAAGGGGTTGATACGCGTAAACTTACTCTGCAGATTAGAGAAAAAGGTTCGATGAAAGCGGTTCTCTCGACGTTAGATTTTGATGAGAGTAGCCTGGCTAACAAAGCCAAGTCTAGCCGGGGTTTGGTGGGAGTAGATCTGGTTAAAGAGGTCAGTATTCCCAAAAAGTATGTTTATACCCAACTCAAAGACGCTAAATTTAAGGTGGTGGTTTTAGATTGCGGGGTAAAGTATAATATCCTAAGAGAATTATTGCGTTATAAATGCAATATTACGGTAATGCCTGCTTGGGCCACGGCCAGCGAGGTTCTGGCCGCTCATCCTGACGGAGTTTTGCTTTCTAACGGACCGGGTGATCCGGCGGCAGTAGATTATGTAGTTAAGACGGTCGCCGCTTTGATCGGCCGCGTCCCGATTTTTGGAATTTGCCTGGGGCATCAGATGCTCGGGCTGGCTTTGGGGGGCTCAACTTACAAGCTTAAATTCGGCCATCATGGTGCAAATCATCCGGTTAAGGATTTAAAAACAGGCAAAGTTTATATTACTAGCCAGAATCACGGGTTTTGCGTGGATATTGATTCTTTGCCGAAAAAGGATATCCAGCTGACCCATATAAATTTAAATGACGATACTTTGGAAGGGCTGCGGCATAAAAAATTGCCGATATTTTCCGTGCAGTTTCATCCGGAAGCCGCTCCGGGACCGCAGGATGCCCAGTATTTGTTCGCGGAGTTTGCTAATTTAATGCAAAAATCAAAAAAACGCAAGATTTAGAATATGCCCAAAAGAACTGATATTAAGAAAATTTTAATTATTGGCTCCGGCCCGATTGTAATTGGCCAGGCCTGTGAATTTGATTATTCCGGTACGCAGGCTTGCAAAGTTTTAAAACAGGAGGGGTATAAAATCATTCTGGTGAACTCTAATCCGGCCACCATTATGACTGACCCGGAGCTTGCCGATAAAACCTATATTGAACCTATTAGCGTAGAAATGGTGACTAAAATTATTGCCAAGGAAAGACCGGATGCGCTGCTGCCTACTTTGGGTGGCCAGACGGCTTTAAATACGACACTGGGGTTGGTTCAAGCAGGGGTGTTGAAGAAGTATCATGTCGAAACTATCGGAGCCAACATCCAGGCGATTAAAAAAGGCGAGGACCGTCAATTATTTAAAGCGGCGATGAAAAAGATCGGGCTGGATTTACCTAAAAGTGATCAAGCTTACAATTTGGAACAAGCAGTTGCGGTGTCGGAAAAAATCGGTTTTCCTCTGATTATCCGGCCCAGCTTTACGATGGGGGGAGCCGGAGGATCCATCGCTTATAATTTCGAAGAATTTAAGGTTTTGGCCAAACGGGGATTGGAATCCAGCATTATTAGCGAAATCTTGGTTGAAGAGTCGGTGATCGGCTGGAAGGAGTTTGAGCTGGAGGTGATGCGCGACTTAAAAGATAACGTGGTGGTTATCTGTACGATTGAAAATTTTGATCCGATGGGGGTACATACCGGAGATAGTATTACCGTAGCACCCATTCAGACATTAACCAACAAGGAGTACCAGTCAATGCGTAATGCCGCCATTGCTTGTATTCGCGAGATTGGCGTTTCTACCGGCGGATCGAATATTCAGTTTGCCGTGCATCCGCAGACCGGCAGGATGGTGGTTATCGAGATGAACCCCCGTGTTTCGCGCAGTTCAGCGCTATCTTCAAAAGCCACGGGCTTTCCAATCGCCAAGATTGCTGCTAAGCTAGCTGTAGGATACTCTTTAGATGAAATTCCGAACGATATCACTCAGCTGACTCCCGCTTGTTTTGAGCCGGCGATTGATTATTGCGTAGTAAAAATACCGCGTTTTACTTTTGAAAAATTTCCTTTGGCCGAAAGCACCTTGGGGATATCCATGAAGTCCGTGGGTGAGGCGATGGCTATCGGGCGCACTTTTAAAGAAGCCCTGCAGAAAGGGTTGCGGGCCCTAGAAGTGAAAAAGTTTGGCTTGGAAAGCATTCTTTTTAAGAATTTAGAAGCGATTACAGTGGAGAACGGGGTTTTAGATAAAATTTATCAGAAATTAAGACAGCCGAATGCCGAAAGGATTTTTTATATTGGCGACGCTTTTCGCGCCAAATTGGATATCGAGAATGTGCATGAGCTAACTAAGATCGACCGTTGGTTTTTACATAACCTCCAAGAGATTATTGAATGCGAAAGAGAGCTGATCAAGAATAAGCACAATCTTTCCAGGGAGTTGTTGAAAAAGGCTAAGGAGTACGGTTTTAGCGATAAACAGTTAAGCCAGCTTTTATCTTTAAGCGAAATAGAAGTTTGTAAATTAAGAAGATCGATGAAGATAACCGTTGATTTTAAGCTGGTCGATACCTGCGCGGCAGAGTTTAAAGCCCAGACCCCTTATTTCTATTCTACTTACGATAAATAATTTTAATATATTAAGTTAGGCGCTTTACAAATAAAGCAAATTATAATACAATAGCTTAATAATTAGGCAAAATATGATTAAAAAACCGGGTTTTGACAACGAGAAATACCTTAAAGATCAGACGGGGGCTATTCTGGACCGGGTCAAGGGCTTTGATAATAAGCTTTACCTGGAATTCGGAGGCAAGCTTTGTTTTGATTATCACGCCGCCCGCGTTCTGCCGGGCTATGATCCGAATGTCAAGATCAGATTATTGCAGTGTTTAAAGGACAAAATTGATATTGTGCTTTCTATTTACGCCGCAGATATTGAAACCGGTCGGGTGCGTGGGGATTTCGGGATTACTTACGATGCGGCGACCTTAAAATTAATTGATGATTTAAGAAAATGGGGATTAGATATTTTGGCGGTAGTGATTACGCGTTTTGCCAACCAGCCCTCGGCAGTCATCTTTAAGAATAAGCTCCAACGCCGCGGAGTGAAGGTTTATTTGCATTATCCGATTTCGGGTTATCCGGCGGATGTGGACGCCATTGTTAGCGAAAATGGTTTCGGGAAAAATGATTATATCCAAACCAAGAACCCGATTGTGGTGGTGACCGCTCCCGGACCCAATAGCGGTAAGCTATCTACCTGTTTATCGCAGCTGTTTCATGAACATAAACGCGGCATCAACGCCGGATACGCAAAATTTGAGACTTTTCCGATTTGGAATTTACCGCTTAAGCATCCGGTGAACGTCGCTTATGAAGCCGCTACGGCGGATATTCAGGATTTTAACCTCATCGACCCGTTTCATTTGGATAAATATAATCAGAGCACGGTTAACTATAACCGCGATGTGGAAAGTTTTCCGATTCTTAAGCTTATGCTTAGCCGGATTTTCGCTAAGGATTTTAATTTTCCTACCTATAATTCTCCTACGGATATGGGGGTTAATCGTGCGGGCTTTGGAATTGTTCAGGATCAGGTAGTGCAGGAGGCGGCCAAGCAAGAGCTTATCCGCCGTTATTTTAGGTATAACTGCGAATATGTTTTAGGTATTGAAAAAAAAGAAACCGTTAATCGGGTAGTTTCGCTGATGGAGGAGATGGGGGTTAAAGTTACCGACCGGGCGGTGGTGGAAGTTGCCCGGCAAGCGGCGGAAGTCGCCGAGAAACAAAATAATGGGCATGACGGGATATTTTGTGGAGCGGCAATTCAACTTTACAGCGGAGAGATTATTACGGGGAAAAATTCCCAGCTTATGCACGCTGCTTCTAGCTTGGTGATGAATGCGCTTAAGGTTTTAGCGCATATTCCGGATGAGATATTGCTTTTAAGCCCGCACATTCTAAATCAAATCGCCAAACTGAAAAAAGACATTTTAAAATCAGATTCCGAAAACCTGGATTTAGAGGAATGCTTAATTGCTCTCTCTATAAGTGCAGCCACTAGCCATACCGCAGAGCTGGCGATGCAAAAGCTTGACCAGTTAAGGGCGTGTGAAATGCATATGACACATATTCCTACTCCGGGCGATGAGGTGGGGCTAAAGCGTTTAGGGGTGAATCTGACCACGGATGGGAAGTTCTCCTCCCGCAATCTTTTTGTAACTTAAACCAAATTTTTTAATTATGCCCGTTAAAATAAAATTTTTAGGAGGCGCAAAAACCGTTACCGGCTCCAGCCATTTAATCTCGGCGGGCAATACCGATATCCTGCTGGATGGAGGCCTTTTTCAGGGGCATCGCGAAGCTTTTTATAAAATTAACACCACTTTTCATTATAATCCGCGGACAATTAAAGCTATGGTTTTGTCGCATGCGCATATTGATCATTGCGGCAATATCCCCAATTTAATTAAGCAGGGGTTACGCTGCAAGATTTATACAACTTCAGCCACCAAGGACCTGGCGGATCTGATGCTGGTGGATTCCGGCAAGATTCAGGAAGAAGATGTGCGTTATGTAAACAAAATCAACCGGCGCCTGGGCTTGGCCTTGCGTAAAGCCCTCTATACGGCCAAGGAAGCTTCCCGGGCTACCCGGATATTCCGCTCCATTTCTTATAATCAGAAATTTTGCATTGCCAAAGATGTTTTTGCGACGATTGTGGATGCCGGGCACATTTTGGGCTCGGGAATTATTATTTTAGATATTAAGGATACCGACCGCTCCTTACGCCTAGGTTACGCCGTAGATTTGGGTAGAAAAAATCTTCCGCTTTTGAATAACCCGGTGATTCCTAAAGGCCTGGACTATTTAATTTTAGAATCTACCTACGGTGGCCGGTTGCACCGGCCGATTGAGGAGGCTCAATCCAAGCTCAGGGAAGCAATCTCTCAGGCAGTTAAAAGAGGAGGCAAAGTGCTCATTCCTTCTTTTACTCTGGAGCGCACCCAAGAGGTAATTTATTTTTTAAATGAACTACTTAAAGAAAAAATTATTCCCTCCGTGCCGATTTATGTGGATAGTCCGTTAGCTACCAATATTACGGATCTTTTTAAGTTCCATCTGGATTTTTTAAATGAAAAAACCCGCCAGGCGTTTAGCCGCGGGGATAATCCCTTTGAATTGCTGAATTTGCGTTTTATCCGCGAGCAAAAAGAATCTAAAGCCTTAAATACCGACAAGCGGCCGATGATTATTATTGCCGGTAGCGGAATGTGTGAATCCGGAAGAATGCTGCACCATTTACAGAATAATATTGAAGATTCACGCAATATGATTTTAGTAGTCGGCTATATGGCCCAGGATACCTTGGGCAGAAAGATCGTGGAAAAGGTGCCTTTTGTAAAGATCTTCGGAGTGGAATATGAGCTTAACGCCGAAGTAGTGGTGATCAACTCTTTTTCCGGGCATGCCGATCAGGCGGAGCTGCTGGATTTTGTTTCAGGTTGCCTGCCGCTTAAACGTATCTTTTTGGTTCACGGGGAGCTTGAACAATCCCAGGCTTTGGCGCAGAAATTGATCCCCCAGGGGATCCAGGTGTACATTCCGGATAAAGACGAAGAAATATTGCTTAATTAATATTTTTATGGTAATATCATTTTACTTAAAAATAATAAACATGCTGGTTAGAAGGAAGGAAGGTCTAAAATGATTGGTGGTTTTTCTACTCCTAAAAAAGATAAAGCGCTAAAGTCTAGCGGCGGTAAACTTGTGAAGACCGGCCAGATTTTGGTGCGCGGTATTGATACCTATAAAGCGGGCCTCAATGTTCGCGGTTTAGGCACGTTATTTGCCTCCTGTGAGGGTAAGGTTTATTTTACGCGTAAAAAAACCAGCCACGGCAAGCTGCGCACATTTGTTAATGTTGAGCCTTTAGCCAAAACAGCCAAGAAATAAAATGTTACTGAGTCTCCAGCCAAGCTTCCTATTATTTATTGGAGACTCAGTAAGTTTAGCTAAAAGCTATTCTCATCAGAAATATGCTTTAAGTATAATTGATACAATGTACAGCATAGCCCTGCTCCTGATTTTTTTAGGATCAGGGCTTTCTTTATTCTTGGAGTATTGGATTAAGAGTTTTGGCTTATCCAGCTATCTTTTAGTTGCTTTATACCTATTGGTTATTTCGTTCTTATATTGTTTATTGAATTTGCCGCTTAATTTCTATGCCAGCTTTATTTTGGAGCATAAATTTAACCTCTCCCGGCAAAGGCCGGGGGCCTGGGTGGCGGAGCAGTTAAAATCCGGCATCTTGGCCTATATAATTTCATTAATTTTAATCTTATCTTTTTACTGGATTCTAGATAAGTTTAATCAATGGTGGCTGGCGATCTCTATTCTTTGGATACTGTTTAGCGTAGTTTTAGCTAAATTGGCCCCGGTTTTAATTATTCCGCTATTTTTTAAGTATCAGAAATTGGAAGATGAAGTTTTGCGCCAAAGGATTTTTGATCTAGCCGCAAAAATGCAGATTAAGCTGATGGAAGTTTCCCAAATCAATTTAAGTAAAAAAACGCTCAAGGCCAACGCCGCCTTTACGGGGTTGGGTAAAACCAAGCGCGTGCTTTTAGCGGATACCTTAAAAGATAAATATACTCATGATGAGGTGGAGGTAATTTTGGCGCATGAGTTTGCGCATTATCGGCTGGGACACATCATTAAGCTGATTGCCGTAAATTCTCTGGTCACGCTGGGGGTATTTTATCTGATTTTTAAGACCAGCGCTTATACTTTAGGGATATTTAAATTAGGTTCTCTTTCCCAATTATCTAGCCTGCCACTGGTTTTTCTTTATTTTATACTTTTTGGAATTATAGTGCAGCCTTTGGAAGCCTATGTTAGTCGCCGGTACGAAAGAGATGCAGATCGCCTGGCGCTTAAAGTTACCGGAGCTAAAGAGGCATTCATTAGCCTGATGGAGAAGCTGGCGGAACAGAATCTGGCTGATCGAAATCCCCATCCGTTGATTAAATTTTTCTTTTTTACTCATCCGCCGATTGATGAGCGGATAAAAATAGCAAAGTCTTTTTAGATTTAGCGGGTCCTGGCTTAGGTGTTTTCTAGCGCTGACGCGCTGCGAAAATACCTAAGCCACCCGCTAAAAAACTATAGGCTTTGCTATTTTTTATAGTTTACTTTTTTGAATAAAATCGAGGATTAACTTTGCTGCGCGAGCTGCTGCGCCAGGTTCACCGAGCGAGTCTTTTACTGCCTTTAGATCTTGACTCATCTGGTTGGCCGAAAGATGGTCTGTTAAAAGTTTGATAACGGATTTAGCCATTAATTTAGGCTGGGCGCCAAATTGGATAAATTCCGGGACTATTTTTCGTCCGGCGACAATGTTAACCATTCCGATATAAGGTATTTTTATCTGCGGCCGATAAAGTAAGTAGTTAAACAGGTTGGTTTTGTATACAATTACAAAAGGTTTGGCGACGATGGCTGCTTCTAAAGTGGCGCTTCCTGAGCAGACCAGGCTGGCCTGGGCAAGGTTAAGGCAATCATAGGTCCGGCCGTCAATAATTTTTAAATTTAAAGCGAATTTTTTACACGCATTTTGATATATTTGGGTATCCAGATGAGGGCTCTTAGCGATAATAAACTGCATATCGGGCATTGCCTGGTTAATCAACTGCGCAGCTTTAAGCATTAAAGGTAAGATTAATTTGACCTCTTGTTTACGTGAGCCGGGAAGCAGGGCGATAATTTTTTTAGCCGGATTTATACCAAAGGTATCTAGAAAATCTTGCGGATTTGGCGAGAATTTTACCAAATCGATTAAAGGGTGCCCGGCATAAGCTGCTTGGATCTGGCGTTTCCGGTAAAACTCCTCTTCAAATTTAAACAGCACGACCAGCAGACAGATAAATTTTTTTATACAATTTATTCTACCTTCTCTGGAGGCCCAGATCTGCGGGCTGACATAATAGACTACCGGAATGCGTTTATTGATGGCCTGCGCTAAACGCAGGTTAAAACCGGAAAAATCAACCAGGATTAAGCAATCCGGTTTATGGGCGTCAATCTTCTCTAGGATTATTTTTTTTAACTTTAGGAATCGGGGGAGTTTTTTTAAAACGTCGAAAAACCCCATTACGGAGAGCTCGTTGATATTATAGAAAATCTCTGCCCCGGCTTTAGCTAGCTGCCTGCCGCCCACTACGGAAAATTTTATCTGCGGATCAAGTTTCCCCATTGCGGCTACGAGATCTCCGGCTAGCAGGTCTCCGGAGGGTTCTCCGCAAACAATGAAAATTTCCTTTATTTGTGCCATATTTGATTTTGGATGGTTAAAGCAACTTCCAAAGCTTCTCTGGCGACCGGCCCGGAAACCAGGGGCTCTTTTTTATTAATTACACAGTCAACAAATGAAGCTAGTTCTTTTTGTAAGGGCTGCTCTTTTTCAATGGGCAGGCGCTCTTTGGTTATTTTATTCTGGAGCTTGCGGTATACGCAAGCCTCGGCATTTTTATAGTCCAAAGATATATAAGTATTTTCCTGGAAGATACGGATCTTGCGCATTATTTCGTCGGACACGCGGCTGGCGGTAAGGTTAGCCACACAGCCGTTTTTAAAAGTCAAGCGGGCGTTAGCAATATCTTCAAAAGCCGTAAGCACATTGATCCCGACGGAATCCACTCTTTCTAGAGGGGAATTTACCAATCCTAAAACAATATCTATATCGTGAATCATAATATCTAAGACGGCGCCCACATCCAGCGAACGGTTAGGAAACGGAGAAAGGCGGTGGCATTCAATGAACTTGGGGTCTTTGATTATTTTTTGAGTAGCCGTAAAAGCAGAGTTAAATCTTTCGATATGCCCAACCTGCAGAGTGAGGCTCTGGTTTTTTGCTAATTCAATCAAATGATCTGCCTCTTGCAGGTTAACCGTGAAGGGTTTCTCAACCAGAAGATGGATGTTAGCCTTAAGGAGTTCTTCGGCTATTTTATGGTGCAGGCGGGTAGGCACAGCCACGCTGGCCGCATCGATTTTCCCGGAAAGTTCCGCTAGATTAGCGTATCCGGGTACTCTTAGGGAGCCGGATACTTCTTTAAGCCGCACCGGATCAGAGTCGCATACCCCAACTAAAGTGCATCCGGGAATCTGTTTATAAATTTTAGCGTGAATACTGCCCAGGTGTCCTACTCCGATTACGCCTACTCTAAGTTTATTCATGTACCAATCATAGCAAAGTGTGCATTCTGTTGCAATTAAAATTTTTTAGCGTGTCCTGTCTGCCAAGCCACCTCGCCGTGCTCACTTTTCGTTGCGCGCGGCAAGGGCTTCGGCTGGCAGTCATCCGCTATTAATGTTTAAGCTTTCCGGTTTTTGCTGGAGGTACAATTAGAAGATTTTCGGCTGGCTACTCTCTGATAGTGTGCAAGGAATTACGTCGAGCGTAGGCTGTGTCTCTCTAGCGTAAGGAACCTAGCCGTAGCGAGACGTAAGCCGCGAGCACATCAGCGAAAATCTTCGTGCCGAAGCAAAAGACGGAAAGCTTAGGATAAGGCAATAAAAAGGTTTGCTATGGTAGGGGGTCTATGTTAAAATAACTTCCTTAAAGTCGAAAGAGGTAAAAAATGAATGATTATTTAAAGCTATTAAGGTTTATTAAACCCTATAAATGGCAATTTGCTATTGCCACTATCTGCATGGGGTTTTCCGCCATTTTTGACGGAGTATCTTTGGCGATGATGGTTCCTTTGGCGGATAAGGTGCTGACTAACAAAAAAATCATTATCCCGGCTAAGTTACCCCTGTTTTTGTCTGATTTTATCGATAAAATTAATAGTTTTACTCCTCTTGTGCTGCTAAATTATATGGCTATTGCCATCGTCCTGTTGTTTGTACTTAAAGGGGTATTTGGTTTCTTGCAAAGTTACCTTATGTCAGATATCGGCCAGTCCATTGTCAGGGATATCAAAGCTAAGCTTTACAATAAATTCCAGTCACTTTCTTTGGATTATTTTACGCATAAACGCGGCGGGGAGATGATGTCGCGGATTACCAATGACGCCAGGATTGTGGAAAATGCGGTTTCGTACGGTTCAACGGATTTAGTCTATCAGGGCCTGCAAGTGGTCATCTTTTTCTCGCTCACCCTGTTCATTTATGCAAAATTTGTCGTTTTTATCCTTCCGCCTCTGGCCATTCTAGGCTACTTGATCAGTACAGTCGGTAAGAAGCTTAAAAAGCTGTCTAAAACTTCACAGGAGAAGATGGCGGATATTACTTCTATACTTTATGAAACTATTTCCGGCGCCCGGATTGTCAAAGCCTTTAATATGGAAGAATATGAAATAAATAAATTTAATAGAGTGAACAATGATTATTATAAGGTGTCGATGAAATCCATCAAGCGTACGCTTCTTTTGAGTCCGGTTACCGAAATTGTCGGTTGTATTGCCGGAGTGTTGGTTTTTGTGCTGGGTGGGAAGGAAGTGATTGCCGGAAAAATCTCTTTTGGAGTTTTTGGGTTGTTTGTTGGGTCGCTTTTATCCACGATCAGGCCGTTTAAAAAATTAAGCCAAGTAGCTTCTTTGAATCAGCAGGCGGGGGCGGCTAGTGAGCGGATTTATGAGGTTTTGGAGTCCAAACCCAGCGTGGTGGATACTCTTTCTGCCCG
>JAZDLL010000116.1:0-20759 GCA_043802105.1 Candidatus Omnitrophota bacterium | reverse complement strand
TTGCTTTGTTTAGCCAGCGCCAAGCCCAAAACCTTGGCAATCTGCTCTCTAGACTCATCAGTACAAACCCGGCAGCCCTCGACAACGCTCTTGCCGCTTACCAGGCTTTCGGCAAAACCAAAACAGCCCGGATTTCCGCAGGCTCCGCAATTTGACCCGGGAAGCAAATGTTGTATTTGGTCTAACTTCGGATTAGCCGCAACCGCAAATTTCTTGGAAGCAATAGCTAATCCAATCCCAAAAATCAAACCTAAAATCCCTAAAACCAGAATCGCAATCAAAATTTCCATAGTATTAGAATTTGAATCCGCTAAACCCCATAAAACTTAAGCTTAAGATCGAAGCAATAATAAATGCCAACGGAAAATCCTTGAGGGGCCCAGGAACATTACAAAGCTCCAACCTCTCCCGGATCCCCGACATTAAAAGCATCGCCAAAGTATACCCTAATCCTACGCAAACCCCCTGAAAAACCGAATAATAAAAACTTCCCGCCATTGCCTGGCCATTGGTAAAAAACATATCAATATTCAATACCGCTACGCCTAATACCGCACAGTTTACGGTAATTAAAGGCAGATAAATTCCAAAAGCCCGGTACAACTGCGGGCTTAATTTTCTAATTATCATTTCTACCAACTGCACAAAAGTAGCAATCACCAAAATAAACGAAATGGTCCGCAAGTAAGTAAGATTAAACGGTATAAGTAGAAAACGATAAACAAACCAGGTAATCGCCGACGACATCACAATCACAAACATCACTGCCGAGCTCATCGCCAAGGCCGGCTTGGTCTCTTTGGAGATAGCAATAAATGAACAGAGGCCTAAGAAACGCGAAAGGATGACATTGTAAACAAATACCGCGGAGATAAATATCGTTAAATACTCTTGCAGGTTCATATTTTCTTACTCTTGAGAAGATTAAACAAGCCTAACAGCAGGCCGATGACTAACAGGGCTCCGGATGGCATACCAAAAACAAAAACCGGCTCAAACCCCTTAATCAAAGTATGGCCCAGAATCTGTCCGGAACCCAGAAACTCTCTAATCGCCGAAATTAAAATCAGCGCCAAAGTAAAACCCACCCCCATACCTAAACCATCAAAGAATGAACGCCCCAGATTATTTTTACAGGCAAATGCCTCGGCGCGGCCCAAAACTATACAGTTAACCACAATCAGCGGAACATAGATGCCTAAGGAGCGGTCCAGCTGCGGGCTATAGGCCTTCATACACAGCTCAGTGATGGTAACGAAAGTAGCAATGATCACAATGTAACAAGGTATGCGGACCTTGTCCGGAATGGCATCCCTGACTAATGAGATGATTAAGCTGGAACCTAAAAGCACAAAAGTGGCGGCAATCCCCATGCCAATGGCGTTGGCTACCGATACGGAAACTGCCAGTGTCGGACATAGCCCTAAAGCCAAAACAAAGGTTGGATTTTCCTTAATGATGCCCTTAGTAAATTCTTTAATCAGATTTTTCATCCTTCGACTCGCTTCTCTCGCGCAGGATAACCCCGAGTATAATATCGAGGGGTCATCTTGTTGAACCGTAAATCCTACATTTAGTATAACGATCAATAAAGGGGGTGGCGGCGTTCATCATCAATATCGCGTAGGAAACGCCTTCCGGATATCCTCCCCAAATCCTAATCACCGCAGTCAGCAAACCGCAACCCAGGCCAAAAATTAGCTGGCCTTTAGCGGTTAAAGGAGTGGCCACATAATCCGTAGCCATAAAAAAAGCTCCCAGAATCAATCCACCGCTAAGGATAGAAAATAGCCAATCTCCGCTAAAAAGCCGGGCTCCTCCAAAAATATAAGCAAATACTGCCGTGGTAAAAATATAAGTTACCGGAATATGCCAAGAAATATAGCCTTTAATTAAAAGTAACGCTGCTCCGATTAATAGCGCCAGGATACAAACCTCACCAATGCACCCGCCGTGCTTGCCCAAGAATAAATCCAGGTATGAGATCTGCCCTAAAACCTTGCCCTCTTTAAGCAGGGCCAAAGGAGTTGCGCTGGTTATGGCATCATAACTAAACGGCCGGTTAAAAGTAGTCATGTATTTGGGCCAGGAGGCCATTAAAAAAACCCTGCCCACCAGCGCCGGATTAAAAATATTCTGGCCTAAGCCGCCAAAAACCTGTTTACCAATGGCGATAGAAAATACCGCCCCCACGATCGGCAACCATAACGGCACTCCGGAAGGAAGATTAAAGGCCAACAAGATACCGGTAATTACCGCCGAACCATCCAGAACCGTGATCTTCTTCTTGGTCCAGATCCCAAAGATCAGTTCCGTTAGTACTGCGGCCACCACCGCCACCAAAGTTACCCATAAGGCCTCCCAGCCAAAGATAACCACCCCGGCAATTCCGGCGGGGATAAGGCTGGCGACCACTGTCCACATAATCCGTGGAATAGATACCGGCTTATGGATATGCGGTGAACCTGAAACTATAAAATTATTTATCATTTTTTATTAACTCTTTTATCTCTTGCGCCTTCTTCATCACGGAATTCATTACCGCGCGGCTGGAGATGGTTGCTCCGGTAATTGCCTGCACTCCCGATAGATCTAAACTATTCTGCTGATTAAACTGTCGGGTAAATTTATCTTCGGTAACCCGCATTCCCAATCCCGGGGTCTCATTTAAAGATATAATCTTTATTGCGCTTATTTTCTCATCCAGAAATATTCCGGCTAAGGTTTCAATAACACTGGAATACCCTTTACCGCTAGCCTTAAAAACAAATCCGATTAATTTTCCCTGATTATCCAACGCCTTATAATACAATACTTCCTTATCCGTATCCGGTTTAACGGCGGTAAATTTAGCCGCCAAAGGCATCACTTCTTTAAGTGCTGCTTGCTCCTCGGATAAAGCCGCAGCCAGAATTTTAGGGCCGGTAAGTTTATTCACCGCCGCCAGCAAACCTGCGGCTACCACGCAAATCAGCGCTAAAATAAAACCGTAGCGCGCCATCTCCCTCACCTCACACCTTCTTTCTTATTTAATTTATCAAACCGTATAGACTTAATAATTGAATACTTAGAGGGTGCGGGATTCATTTGGTTACCTCCAACTTTGCCCTTTTAATCGTCTGCAACAATCTCCGGTTGGAAGGACAAACATAATTACAGATGCCGCACTCAATACAATCGCTGGCTCCATACTCTTTAGTTAAATTCCAAAGTAATCTTTCCGAGGCTAGATTAATCTGACAGGGCATCAAGCCCACCGGACATCCCCGTACACAGGCCGCACAACGTATACAAGGGTCTTCATCTAAAACTTTAGCCTCATTTTTATTCATCAGCAATAAACCACTGCTGGATTTTATGATCGGGACTTGGTCCGTATACTGAGCGATACCCATCATCGGCCCGCCGATAATAATTTTTGCCAGGCCTGCGGCTTTAAGCGGCCCGCAAAACTCTATCAAATCCTTAATTGGTGTACCTATACGTACAAGTAAATTCTTAGGGTTCTCTAAGCAGCTTCCGGTAACCGTAACGATCCGCTCAATTAAAGGCTTAGCCTTATAAACCGCCTCATAAATAGCATAAACCGTGGCTACATTTTGCACCAAAACGCCGATATCAAAGGGCAGCTTACCGCGAGGAATCTCTTGGCCTAATATATTTTTAATTAACTGTTTTTCCCCGCCTTGCGGATAATCTGACGGCAAAACCTTAACCTGGATACCGCTGGCCCTGGAGAAAGCCTTGATGGCTTCCGGCTTATTTTCCTCAATGGCGATATAAATATCCTTTACGCCTAAACACCTGGCAATTAAGGCTATCCCCGCGGATATCTGAGGCGCCTGTTCCACCATCAGCCGCGCATCCGCAGTTAAATACGGCTCACACTCTGCCCCGTTAATAATTAGAGTGTTGAGCGGTTTAACCGGATTAAGTTTTATATGCGTAGGGAAACTTGCCCCACCCATCCCCACTATCCCGGCCTCTAAAACTATCTTTCTTAAATCTTGCGCCGTTAACTTATCAATCTTTGATTGGTCTTGCCAACGAAATTCCGCTTGATTATCTTGGCCGTCGCCTTCAATAACCACGGCTTTGGCCCTGCCTAAAACCGGGTGCGGCCAGTCCGCAATGGCCACGACTTTGCCCGCTATCGAAGCATGAATCGGCGCATAAAGATGGGCCGTACTACTGGCAATCTTCTGGCCCAGGCTTACCGTATCGCCAACTTTTACTTCCGGATTGCATATTTTTCCTAAATGCTGAATTAAAGGAAGGTAGACTTTCAAAGGAAGCGGCAGGCGCTGCGTGGTCTTATGCTCTGAGTAATGTTTATTTTCTGCTAATCTAACCACGCTACCTTTCGGTTGAAAATTAAACTGGTTGCTCCCAACAGGCTTAATAAACCACCCACCACCACTAAAATCAAGACGTGCGAAAATTTTTCCGCCAGCAGGCTGCTGATAAACATAAAGAAAAGAAATCCCAGATGCATCACAATTTCTAAGGAGCTAAAAATCTTACCCAGCATTTCATTATCGCTGACATTATGTATAATCGTATTAGAAGCGATCATAATCGGAGAGATAATCAGGCCTAAACATAAAGCTAGAAATGCCGCGATGATAAAATTAGGATAATAGTATATCCCCAAGGCAAAGATGTCAAGCATTATTCCGCTGGCGACTAAACAAACAAATATAATTTTATAATGCGAAACACGCTGGCCAAATTTGCCATAAATTAAAGAACCTAGAAATAAACCGATTCCCAAAAACATCACCAAAAGCCCCAGGTCCTTGGTTGCCGAATGCAATGTCTTTTGCACAAAAACAATCACCACCACATAAACCGCGCCCAATGCCGACCAAAGCGCAAAAATAATTGCGGCAGTAAAACGAATATCTTTTTTACGGATAAAATAAAAAATGCCTTCCTTGACCTCGGCAAAGACCGATTTTCTAATCACCTCCACAATCTCTTTACTTACCTTGGTAAAATTCATCACGGCCCCAAACCGCTTGGAAATCAAAAAGTTAAATGCCCCGGAAATTAGAAAACTTAAAGAATCCAGATAAAAACCGCTTTTGGCCCCCAATTTCTCTACCAAGACGCCGCTGATCCCGAAGCCTAAGACTGCCGCGATCATTCCGGAGGTGTTAATCAGGGAATTGGCAATCAGCAGGCCTTTTTTATCCACCAGATCCGGTATAATCGAAAGTTTGGCCGGGACAAAAAACCTGCCGATAGAAAAAGAAATAAAAATAATCAGGTAAATCGGCCCTAAACTTTTAGTGTAGAACAGAAATAAAGGAATGGCAAAAACCAGTAAACTGCGCAGGAAATCACAGACATACATCGTGCGCCGCCTATCCCAACGGTCCACGTAAACTCCGGCTAAAGGGCCGATAAGGAATACCGGAATAATCGTAAAAGAAAGGATTTTAGCAATTTGCAGCGTGGAGCCCGGGGCGCGCAAGTAGACAAAAGCAATCAGCGCCATCTGGCCTAATCTATCCCCCAGCTGGGAGATAATCTGGCCGCTCCATAATAGAAAGAAATTACGATTTTTTAAAACTTCACGGAATCTGGCCATAGGTTAGAGAACCCTGGCGTGCCTTCCTTTGGGCGCGGCCATAGATTACATAAATTAAGCCGATGAGTGGAATCGAACCACCGACCTTGACTTTACGAAAGTCCTGCTCTACCAACTGAGCTACATCGGCAATTTTCCAACATTATACCAATTCCTGAATAATAGTCAATTACTCGCTTAAATTTAGGAAAAGAGTTGACAAATTAACAATCCATGGTATATTTGTTTTGTAAGGTAAGTTCAGATTAGAGGAGAAACAAAGAAATTGATTAGTAACAGGTATAAACCGCAAAGCAGTAACAAAAAATAACTATGCTTTGCGGATTTTTTTTCCCTTTAAGCCTTACGGCTTCTTTTAGGGATTTTAGTCATAGATAGTTGAAAAACGCCGGCCTTGTCAAAACCGGAGCTTAATTTAAGAGGAGGAGAATCAAGATGGCAAAGGGTAAAGTAAAGTGGTTCAGTAATCAAAAAGGTTACGGATTTGTTACTTCTGAAGATGGCAAAGATGTTTTCATTCACTTCAGCGCTATCACCGGAGAAGGGTATAAATCTTTAGCAGAAGGCGATGAAGTTGAATTTGAGGTTACCCAGGGACCCAAAGGTGACCAGGCAACTAACGTAAAAAAGATATAAGTTTCTAACAAAAGGTAATAAAAAAGGCCAGTTTAATCAAAACTGGCCTTTTTTATTTAAATACCGAGAGAGGGAATCAGTATCCCTTTTCTCATAACTCCTTGTATTATAAATAGGTTCTGTCATTTATCAACTTCCTTGTGCAGTTAAGCGTGCAGTTAATTACGTTATTTTAAAACGCTCCCTGGATTTTTTAATTTAAATACTTCCCTGAGGATTACATCGGCGATATTCTGAGCTAAAAGCTTATTACCTTTATCATTACAATGGCCGAAATCACCGCCGAACATATCAGTAAAATACTCTTTATAGCTTGTTTTCTTGACTGCTTCCCTGAATATGCCCTGGTTATCTACAAAGATAACCCCGGTATCCTTCGCAAATATTTTCTTTAACGGCTCTATATTGCGCATCGGATACTGCGCGCAGACCAGCTTTATTCCTTTTTGATCCAGAATCTCTTTGAGCTTACGGTAATTGTTAACGGTAACCGGATTACAATATTCCAATCTCAAGCTGTTGGCCTTTTGGGCGTATTCTTTGGCTAGTTCTGGCCTATCTATTTCTTCGTATAATACTGCGATTGCTCCGTATGCCGGGTCGTTGCCAGAATTAAGCTCTACGATTTTCTTGAATAAGACCTCAATCTGAGGCAATGTATTTTGTTCCAGAGAAGCCCACCCTAATCCGGTGTAGGCCCTGTCGTTTTTAGGATTAACCTCTATGGCTTTTTTAAATACTTCTTCGGCCTGAGAAAATTTGCTTTGGTCTAGATAAAGCTGCCCTAATCCGGTGTAGGCATCTTCTTTTCTAGGATTAATCTTAACGGCTTTCTTGAAAAATTCTTCAGCCTGAGACGACTTGCCTTGTTCCAAAGAAGCCCACCCTAATCCGGTGTAGGCCCTGTCGTTTTTAGGATTAAGTTCAATGGCTTTCTTAAATAGCTCTTCGGCTTTAGGCAATTGGCCCTGACCTCGATAAAACCATCCTAATCCGGTGTAGGCATCATCATTTCGAGGGTTAAGCTCAATGGCTTTCTTAAAGAGCTCTTCGGCCTGATGAATTTTACCCTGCTTCCAATAAAAATCTCCTAATTTAAAATATTCGTCATCGTTTTTAACCTCTGCGGCTTTCTGGAATTTATCTTGGGATGGAATAGGCTCAACATGATCCTCTTTTAACCTAGTTCTCGAAGGAACTTTGGGAAACTCTTTATTGGGTTTGTGAAGGCCTATTTCTTTGACCTTGGTTAGTATATGCAGCCAAAGGAACTTTATCAGTTTATAGGTTTTAAAAGACCGGATGAAAAGTATTCCTTTGAAAGTAGTGGCTGTTTCAAAAGGGATATGCTCCCCCCAATCATTAACCCCCATCATTGTAACCACCATGTCCGGATGGTATTTAGCCAGGTAAGATTCAATTTGGTTTAATATCGCCGTGGTATTCACACCCGGTATGCCATCATCTATTGCGCTAAAATGCACTCCGATATTACGCTGGTTTAAGTCTTCTTCGAGGAATTGCGGGTATTGCCCTTGGGTGGTAGATTCTCCTAAACAAAGGATACGGTAGGCGCCTTTTTGTTTTATGGACTGCAGGTTACTGTGCTCCTGCAGGGAGAGCAGGATAAATCCGCCCAGGCGCAGGCCAGCTTCCAGAAGCACAAAAAACAAGAATATCCCGAAGATTATCAGGATTATTCTTTGCTTAAGAGATGTTCGAAGCTGTAAAGGGATGTTTTCCTTCATAAAATTAAAGGGAAGTTATAAAAACTCCCCTTTAAAAGTTAAATGCCGAGAGAGGGATGCGACCCGAAGTTTCTTATAAACTCTTGTCTTATTATACATTTAAAATTATTCCTTCAATAGATTATGGCTTTAAGAAGCCTATTAAAGAACTATTTCTTGTACATTTCCATCTAACCTAATGATGAAAACAAGTCAATTATAAAGTTTTAAATAAGCAAAAAGTGAGTTAATGCTACACATGACAAGAAAAGAAATATAGCAGGTATTTAAACTAAAATACAAAAGTTTATTCATTTTTAAAGAACCGATACCTTTTATGATCAAGTAATACACCAAAGGAGCAAAGAATAAGGTCATTCTCGCTCCCGTAAATGGATACCTCCTCAATATCCCCAGAATAACCAGTTCTAAGAAAATAACTAAACCTAATGCCTCCGCATCTAAAAACATAAATTTGTTTCTTCTTAAAGATTTGATACCATAGCCAAAAAGTGAGAGCATGAAGATTGGAATCAAAAAAGTGGCCGATTTTATGAAGAACTTGCTATTGCCGAACCAAAATGTTGTCAGTTTTCTTATCCCCTCGCCGAAAGGCTTTATAAAACAATACGGCGACTTTAGACATAGAAAATAATTATTCCATACTGACGGGTCGACGACAAGTTCATGCCTTAAGTAGAAATAATAAATTAGAGCAACCATCAAAAAACATAAAAAGGAATAGGCCGCAAGCAAAAAAGCGGTCTTGTGATTTTTCTTTACAATAAATATAAAGTTATAGATGACTATCCAGAAAAAGAAAAAACTACTATATGAGAACACGAGCGCGAACGGCAAGAGGAGGGTAAGAGTAATAAATAATTTTGATGGCTCCTTAATACCATGTTGCTTCTGGTAAATCAAATACCAACAGAAGGCCCCTGCGACTAACACATCCATTGAATAGGGTTTTAGTTCTGCCGCATAATAGATGATACGATAGCTGCTGGCGAAAGAGAAGATGGCAAGTAAAACCTGCCACTTGCCCGAGAGGATCTGCTGAAATACCTTTAACCAGACAAAAAATGCCAAAAGCATGCATAATAAAGACGGAAGCCTCAGTGCCAGAAGATTATAGTCAAATCTGTGCGCAACAAAATTAATTATGATAAGATAAAGACGTGGAAACATCTGGGTATACCTAAGAGGGCCCAAAATTTGCAGAGAATTAAGTTCCTTTAAATTCTTAAAGACTAAATCTTCATCTAGCCACAGCGGCCTTAGTGAAAAATAATGCAAAAGACACAAGAAAATAAACCACAGAATACAGGAAATAAACAAAACTTTATAAACTTTTATCTGAATATTTGGATTTTGATTGCTCACGAATTTTAAATTTGCACTAATTTCGAATAGTTACAATAATTGACTCAGACGGTTTGAAAGTTTCATGTTTCCTAACTACCGACAGGAAGGTATCAGCTAAACTAGTGGCCAGAAATTTAAATTTTTTTCTATTTTAACTTAAATTACGCTGTTTTACAAGATGCAATTCCTAAAACAAAAAAAGGAGGTCATGAAAACATCCTCTTTCTATATGGTGCCGGGAAAAAGAAACTAAATGCCGAGAGAGGGAATCGGACCCCCCACGCCGGCCTTTTCAGGGCCGCGCTCTACCACTGAGCTATCTCGGCTAAAATGGTTTTTGGCTTTTGATATATTGGACACAAATTCCTTAAAAAGAAAAGAGAAAAAATAAATTAATCAATACTGTTCTGGTTTATTTCTTTTTCAAAAAGACCTTGGCAAAACAAAAAACCGTAAAGCCAATGATTAATCCCCAAGAAATAATTAAAAATATCCATCCGGATAATTTCATTTGCGCTCCCCTTGCTTTACGCTCCTGGTACGCCAGGCAATCTTAACCAAGATCGCTAAAATTATAAATAACAATAATAAACCCAACCGGGTACCAAAAATAAACGGCTGGTTCGGGCCAGAAATATTTTTCAACATAATTATGGGCAGCCATTCCTGCATAAACCACATGCCTAATATAATAAATAAAAATAAAGGTGTAATATACTTAATAATAAATTTATAAACCTTAGGGATGGTCATTGCGGCACCTTGATGGATCTCTTCCCAGGCGCGGTCCATACCAAAAACCCAGACAAAAAGCACAGTTTCAATCGTGGCAAAAACTACCAGAAAAAATGTGCCTCCCCAAAAATCCAATTCATCAACTACCCCGCGGCCTAAGAAAAATATTGCCGGCTGGCAGAGGATAAAAGAAACTACGCCAAAAATCCCCACCGCGCGCTTGCGTTTAATATCAAACTCATCTTCCAAAAAAGCCACGGCTGGCTGGGCCAAAGAAACCGAAGAGGTTATCCCGGCCAAAAATAATAGAAAGAACCAGCAAAATCCAAAAAACTGCGGCCAAGGTAATTTATTTAAAACTAACGGCATCGTTACAAAGCTTAAATTAAATACTCCGGAAGCCGCAATGGATTTAATATCTGTGGGGCCAAAAAACACAAATGCCGCCGGAATAATTATGCTTGCCCCCAGGACAACTTCCGCAACCTCATTAGTAACCGCGGCAGTCAATCCGGAAAGCACAACATCATCGGCTTTCTTCAAATAACTGGCATAGGTAAGAATTACCCCGATGCCCACGCTAAGCGTAAAAAATATCTGGCCGGCAGCCTCTAGCCAAACTTTGGCAGATTTAAGGGCGGAAAAATCCGGGTTCCATAAAAACCCAAATCCGGCTAAAACATTCCATTCCGGCCGGCTTAAATTCGGAGTTCCCAGTGTGAATACTCTGGCCACCAGCACTAAACCAAAAATAAACAATAACGGCATGGCCCAATTACAAAGTTTTTCTATTCCCCCTCTGATCCCATAATAAATTACCCAAATATTCAGTAGAAATGTAATCAGGAAGAATATGTAGGCAGTGGCTAGGCCGTTAAAATACTGATTCTTCTCCAGACCCTGAAAACCGATTAAAAAGCTGCGTAAGGAATGCTGATCTAGAAGAGCGGTATATCTGCCGGTTAGAGCAAAGAAACTGTAAGCCAAAGTCCAGGATTCAATAAAGATATAATAGATAAAAATAACCAGCGGGCCAAATATTCCGATTACTCCGAAATATTTAATAAAGCGGTTTTTCTGCCAGAGGCTATGGAAGATTCCCGGGGCAGTGCCATGCCCAAACCCTCCTCCGTAACGGCCCAGGGTCCATTCAATCCACATCAGGGGTATCCCTAAAAGCAAAAGAGAAATAAAATAGGGGATCATAAACGCTCCCCCGCCATTAGCCGCAGCCTTAGCCGGAAAACGTAAAAAATTTCCCAGGCCAATGGCTGAACCGGCCACCGCCATAATAATCCCCAGACGCGATCCCCAGCTATCCCTCTTTTTTTCCTGCGCCATTGTTTTACTACATAGTTTTAAGCGCTTCCTGGATGAGCGGCAAGACTCCCTCTGCTTCTTCTTTCACCAGGCGGCCAAGTTTAGCAAACGCATATTCGCCATTCCTGTCCTTAACTTCCCTGACAATTTGAATCTTTTTAGGGCCCTTATTATAGGAATAAACACTCACCACAATCTTGCCGGAATCGTTTTCCCAAAAACGCGTAAATACTTGTGTATCCAAACTGCTGTCGTATGGCATAGTTGCCTCCTAAAACTTTTTCCCGTGCCGGTAAGGCCGGGTTTTATTATATTGGATCTTATTAAATAGCGCTTTCTGTAAATCTATCTTGCGCGAGCCGCAATAATCAAAAATGCGGATACAGCAGTCTGCCAGCTCCTCCGCCAACGCCTCCTGGCCGCCATGATTTCGCATTGCCTCTAAGGCTTCGGATAACTCCGAATGCATTAGCGCAATCAATTCTCCGTCGTTACGCGGCTGGTCCCACCACCCTTTATTTTGAGCAACGCGATGGCATTCTTTGATCAAATCATTAATTGATAAAGCTTTCTTTAACATTGCTTTTCTTCTCCTTAACCTTAGGGTTAATCAGTTCCTCCAAGCCGGTAAAAATCCTATTGGCAAGTTCCTCTTTAGCATAAATGCTGGGGCTGGATATCTCAATCAAAGTATTGCCGCCTGGCTCCTCGGTAAAAAATATTCCTACCACGGTGGTATCGGTAGCCGAAAGATAGACCGCGATCAACTTTTCTTTAGCCTCTTGTGCATAGATATACGACTCTTTGTCCTTTTGGCTTAAAATATCCTTAACTTTTGAGTAACAGCGATCATAATTCAAAGCAAAGGATTTCTTCAGGGCCTGGCTACGCTTTTCTTTTAGAACCTGGGTGGACACGCCGAGAAAACCCTTGCCCGCGTCTTTAAAAGTACTGCATCCGGTCAAAGCAATAGACAACCAGCAGCAAATAGCCAACAAAAAGAACCGCTTCTGATCTTTCATTATTTTATTCCTCCTTTAAATGAGCGCATAACTTATAAAACGAAGTGAAAATAAGTTATTGCGCGAATTTGAGCACCTTAATTTTTTATTTAGCGAAATCCCGCCGAAGATGCCAAAATTATCGTAGAGAATCTTGGCATAGACTCTGAAGCGGGATCTTACCTTAGCTAGTTATTCATTAACTAGCTGCCAAATCTTATCCAGATGCTTACGCGCCTCATCCTCTCCGCGCTTGGCAAATTCATCAGCCTTATGTAACTCCAACCAAAATAAACCGGTAGTATCCGGGTGCAAAACAATGTCTGCCAACTCACCTTCCCGCCGGGCGACCTCCGACTGTAAAACCTCAACGCTGCTAAAAATGATATTTACAATATTTATGTTAAAAATATTCTTAAAACGCCCCAATAAACTCAGCCGCTTGGGCTGCTGGCCATCCGTAATCAACCCGGAAGGAGCGGCATCTTTAAGTTTCTTGAGCTGCTTTAAAATATCCTCCCGGGAGGGGGTAACGTTGACCGCAATAATCTTTTTAACCCCCATCTGCATTAAAGGTTCCGTGGGCAAGGGATAGGTCACCCCCCCGTCATAAAGCATTTCTTCCTTAAACTTAAAAGGCGCAAACACTCCGGGCATGGAACAACTGGCCATTATAGCATCAACTAAGAGCCCTTTATCTAAAATCTTCGGTTCTTTCTTATGCACATCTGAGGCAATTATTTTTAAAGGAAGTTTTACGTCATAAAAAGTTTTGTCTCCCAGGTGTTTCTTTAAAAACCGGTACAATTTATTGCCTTTGATAAAACCTATCCGCGGAAAAGTTATATCGATTAAACCCCAGATATGCTTAGGCTCTCTGAACTCCCGGGTAATCTCTAAAATTTCAGAGCTGCTTTTACCGACCGCCCAAAGGCTGGCAATTAGCGAACCGATGCTGGAACCCACGATTATATCAATCGGAATATTTTCTTCTTCAATAACCTTTAATACCCCCACATGGCAAAAACCATACCCCACGCCTACTCCCAGCACCAGCCCTACCAAGCAATCCCCTAATTGCCGGGCAATCCGCCTGACGGCCTTAGAATATTCACAATCCGGCGTTTCAATAATCAAGCGGGCCGGAGAATCAAATTTTATCCTTGGAATCGTGGCAAAAATCTCCTGGCCCAGAATTTCTGATTGATCACTAGGATCGATCTTAGATAATTTATATTCATTGATAATGATCTTTATTTTAACCGAGTCAAAATTAAAATCGGTTTTTAAGCGGTAAATTAGATTATTCGTACGTTTTAAATCGCAAGGATCCGGGCTGCTCAGGATATGGATCAGGTCGCTCTGATTAAGCATGCTGATAATCGAGCGGTCCATTGCCGCCGGCAGGTCTAAAATAATGTAATGATAGTCATTAACTAAAATACTTAATATTTCAATTAACCTTTTCAGGCAGGAATCATTATCCTCCTCATAATAAAAACAAAACAACTCTACTGAAAATTCATTCTTTAAAATAAAATCTTTGGGTAAAACATGGATGTCGGCGGCGCTGGATAAATCAAATATCGGCGGCTGCTGGATTCCCAGCTTCTGCGGCAAGGTATGCGTCTTGCCTTTAGCTAAAATATCCAGAATAATTACCGATTTATGCGTTTCTCGATTAAGGCTCAGCGCAAGATTTAAAGCATAAACGGTTTTTCCTGCCTGTGCGTAAGAACTAAAAACCGAAATAACCGTACTTTCAAAAATTTTCTTCTGGTGGATATCTTTACGCTTAAGCCGGCGGCTTAAAGTGCGGCTTAAATCAATAGCCAAATGCGGAATATTTTGCAACAGAAAATCAAAATCTTCTTTTTGAATCACCAGGATTGCGCAATCGTTAATTACTTCGCTGGTCACGGAGTGTGTTTCATTAGTCAGCAAAGAAATGATGCCGAAATATTTACCCCGGTGCAGATATTCTAAAATTAATTGCTGGCCATCCTTATCCTTGGTATAAATTTGCACCCTGCCTGAAATAATGCAATAAAAAGCGCTGGGAGCAGAGCCTTCCGCGTAAATAATCTGGCCTTTGCGATATTCAATAACCTGGCTTTTGGCGTTAATGATGGTTAACTCTTTTTTGCTCAAACCGGCAAAGAAGGAAAGCTCCTTAATTATAAACTCTTTATCTTCTGGGTTCATTTAAATTTCACCGCTTTTATAAACTTGTGCTAATTTCCGGGCGCTGGCCTTAATCGTACGTTGATAATTTTGATAATCCACATGCACTAGGCCAAAGTGGGGAGCAAATCCTTTATCCCATTCAAAATTATCGATCAACGACCAATAGATATACCCCAAAACTTTGACCCCCTGGCCGATAGCCCGCTGCAACTGCTCCAAGTGCTGGCGAATATAATCCCACCTTAAATCGTCATCTTCGGTACAAATACCGTTTTCTGCAATCAGCACAGGTAAATTATACTTTTGCGTAGCGACTAGTAGCTTAAACAAACCCTGCGGATAGATATCCCAGCCTAAAGAATTCTTAGGTAGCGGATGGTGATTATCTTGACAGGTCTGCAGCAATAAACTCTTGATCCCCCAGCTGCGGATATCCACCAGGTTACGGCTATAATAATTAATTCCTATAAAATCTAAGGTTTTTTTACGTAGAAGTTCCTCGATAAAATAGAAATTATATAATCTATTCCGTAAATAAGCGGCTAATTTATTTTTTAATGTCGGTTCACAAATCTCAAAAGCCTGCAGATTAGCTGCAACACTAACCATAGGTAAAGCCAGGGCCTTTTGGCGATAAATTTTGTGTATAATCCGGTAGGCCTGAATATGGGCTTTGGCTAAATTCAGGGTTACTTTGGCAGTCTGAAATAAGCAACGCTTCCCGGGAGGCCAGACACCCAAGAGATAAGCATGCGAAGAATAAACCAGCGGTTCATTGATGGTTATCCAAAATTTTACCTGGTCAGCAAACTCGCTAACCATTTTTTCTACAAAACGTAAGAAATATGTTCGTAGCTTAAACTTGGTCCAGCCGCCTTTTTGGCTAAACCAAACAGGATTGGTAAAATGATGCAGGGTAATGACCGGCTCTAGACCCTTACTCTTTAGATCCGCAATAATTTTACGATAATGTTCGATTTCCGAAGATTGGAATTCTCCCTCCTGGGGTTCGATCCGGCTCCATTCGATGGAAAAACGATGACAGTTATGATTAAGTTGTTTGGCGAGAGCAAAATCTTCTGCGTAAAGCTGATAATGATTGCAGGCTAAAAGAGAAGGTACTTTTAAAAAATGTTCCTGCTCAGCGAGCCACCAGTCGTTATAAATATTCTGGCCCTCAACCTGATGCGCGGAAGTGGCGGCACCCCAAAGAAAGTTTTGCGGAAATTTCTTCATAGAGAATTATATTATAGCACCGGAAAAAAGATAATCCCAACATAAAATGCTGGGATTATCTTTAAAAAACTATTCTCTACCAACGAAACCTTTAAACTAGCGCTTAAGCGGTTCGACTGGCGCGCTGGAATGCTTACTCATCGCTTCCCAGGTTTTGGGACCCACCTTACCGTCAACTTTTAAACCATTGGCCTTCTGAAAATCCTCAATCGCCTTTTTGCTCTTGGGGCCGATCTTTCCGTCAATACTGCCCGCATAAAAACCCGCGTTCTTTAAAGCCGTTTGAATTTCAATACCCGTGGGTTTATAGGGACCCTGGGGAGGTAGGGGCAAAACTTCTTTAGCCGGAGCAACGACCACCGGGCTAGGAGTTAAAACTTTAGTTTCGGGAGCCTTAAAATCCGAAACGGGCTGAAGCGGGCTACTCGCCGTGCTTAAAGATTCCATAGTAATCGGCTGTAGTTCCTCCATCTCCTGCTTTTTACCGCAACCAGATAATGCCGCCAAAACTAAGACCACTACCCCTAAACTTAATAACCTCTTCATGCCTATCTCCTCTCTACTTAATTAAATTGATTATTGGAATGTCCTATTCTCTCTAAATTATTATAATCGGTCCACCTCCTGACTGCCGTAGACAGTCATCTCAACTAGTAAGCTTTACCAGCTTAATTCTAGCAAAATAATAAAATAAATCAAGCACCTTATAGCTTTTATTAAGCGCAGTCCCTGTGAGCGTTAGCGAACAAGGGCAAGCACCTTATAGCTTTTATTAAGCGCAGTCCTTGCGAGCGTCAGTGAGCAAGGGCAAGCACCCTGCCAAATCCGGTACCTTTAAAGTATTTATCTACCGCAGCCCCTGCTGGCGTAAGCCAGCAGGGGCAAGCACCATGCTAAATCCAGCACCTTATAGCTTTTTTAACCCCGGAAACAAAAAATTAATCAAAGTAAATAATACTAGACACACTAAACCGCAGAAAAAAAGAGCCGCCGATACTCCCCAGGATTGGGCTAGCGATCCGGAAATTAAATTCCCGAAGGGCACCATCCCGGCAAAAGTAATCATAAATAAGCTCATCACCCGGCCGCGAAATTCATCCGGAACATTAATTTGTAATAAAGTGTTCACTAAAGCCACCGGGATAACGCTGGAGCAACCAACAAGAACTAAAGCAAAAATAGAAAAAATATAATCTTTAGACAATGCAAAAGCCATTAAGGAAAGCGCGAATAAAAAAATCGACCAAACCAGGAGCCTGCCCTTAAACTTAAAGTCCCCTAACCTGGCTAAACCTAAAGCGCCGGCCAACGCACCCAGGCCGGTGCTAGACATCAGCACCCCCAAACCTTTTACCCCTACCCCCAACACATGGCTGGCAAAAACCGGCATTAGAATAATATAGGAAATACCAAAAAGGCTGATCGCCGCCACCACGCTCATTAAAGCCAAAATAATACGTTGGCCGCGGACAAAAACCAGCCCTTCTTTAATATCTCTTAACGCCGAATTATTATTGCGGAAGGCGCTTTTACCAAATTTAATATAAAAAAGCGCAATAATTACCGCCAGAAAACTAAACCCGTTTAAATAAAAACACCCACTCATGCCGATGATCGAAATTAACACTCCGGCAATCGCCGGGCCAATAATCCGCGATGAATTAAAAGCCACCGAGTTTAAAGCGATGGCGTTAAAAAGATGCTCTTTACCCACCAGCTCCACCACAATCGATTGCCTGGCCGGAGCATCAAAAGCCATAATCACTCCGTTAAGCAGAGCAATAAACATAATTTGCGCTGGCGTAATAAATTTAAACTGGGTCAAAACTGCCAATAAAAAAGCCAGCAGCATAAAGGCGGCCTGAGTAAAAATCAGTATATTTCTTTTATTTATCCTATCCGCCAGAACTCCGCCGAATAAGGAAAGTATAAATATCGGAAGGGAGCCTAAAAAACCCACCACCCCTAAAAGAAAAGCGGAGTTGGTCAGCTGGAATACCAGCCAGCTCTGGGCTACGGTTTGTATCCAGGTGCCGACCAAAGACACAAACATGCCCAACCAATAGATGCGAAAATATTTTACTTTTAATGAAGAAAACATCGTTAAAAATTTATTTTCCAGCAGGCGGGCTTAACCTCTCTCTTACCAAATCGCTAACCAATTTGCCGTCCGCCTGTCCGGCGATCTTAACCGCCAGCTCCTTCATTAGGCGGCCCATATCCTTGATGCCGCTGGCTCCGGTAGCAACAATCGCTTCTTCCATCAGGCTCTTAATTTGGCTAACAGATAACTCCTCAGGTAAATAGGCCTTAAGAATCTGGGATTCTTTTTTTTCTTTTTCTGCTGCCTCCGGCCTGCCGCCGCTGGTAAACTGTTGGATAGAATCCTGCCGCTGCTTAATTTGTTTTTTTATGACGAGAATAACTTCCGCATCATCCAACTTATCTTTTTTCTTGGCAGTAGCCTGATTAAGCATATCTGCACGCAAAAAACTTAAAACGGAACTTTTCAGGGTGTCGTGCGCCTTCATTGCCTCTTTATAATCATTAAAAATTTTTTCTACTAACATCGTCGTTCTCCTCTTTTATTTTTTAAAAATAGAAACACTCCTTAAACTTAATTAATCGCCTTTCTAAATCGCCCCGGGTAAGTTTACTTGTTCTATGCAAACCAAAGTCTTCCACATTAAAAGAAGCGGCCACTGTTCCATAAGCTAAAGCCTTCTTGATAGCCAAAGAATTAACCTGGCGCGCCTGACTCAGATACCCCATAAATCCCCCGGCAAAAGTATCCCCGGCTCCGGTAGGATCAATTACTTTTTCTACCGGATACGCCGGAAGGGAAAAAGTAAATTTTTTATTGTAGAAGATCACCCCGTGCTCGCCTTTTTTGATCAGTACCATCCTGGGCCCCAAAGAACACAGGCACTTGGCGGCTTTGATCAAATTACTTTCGCCGCTTAAAGAGCGCGCCTCCTGATCATTAGCCACATAAATATCTACACGCTTAAGCAACTTAATCAGTTCTTTACGCTTGGTATTGATCCAATAGTTCATACTATCCGCGCCCACTAATTTCGGAGAATGTATCTTGGCTAAAAGATACACCTGGATATCCGGATCAACATTAGCCAAGAATATATTTTCTATTTTGCGCTGTACTTGCGAAACTTGCGGTTTAAATGCGGCCAGTACCCCCAGCTGAGTATTTAAGGTCAGTGCAGAATTTAAATCCCCCTGATATTGGCCTTCCCACCTAAAAGTTTTGCCTTTATCTGCAATCAAAGAGCTAAGATTAAGCTTTTTGCTCTTTAAGAAGGCAATATGTTGGGGCGGAAAATCACTACCGACAATCGCAATTAAATTCACCTTGGTAAAAAGCCTGGCGGCCATCGAAAAATGCGCGGCGGATCCTCCCAACAGTTCTTTACGCCTGCCAAAAGGAGTTTTAACGCTGTCCAGCGCCACCGTACCTAGAACAATTATGCTCACCTTGTGCTTCCTTTCACTTTCGCCCTAACCGGCATAAAAACTCAGAATTATTTTATAAATAGTAATGTAACTGCCGCCAAGAGCAGGCAATAATACCCAAAATAGTAGAATTTCGCTTTATTGATTATAAATCTTAACATAAAAAGCGCCAACCACCCAAAGATAAAACTAAACAATAAACCAACCAGCAGATTTTTAATCTCTGTCTGCGCCAAAGATTCTATCTTTCTGGCTTCCAATAATGCTGCTCCAAAAATTATGGGAATAGAAACCAAAAATGATACGCTAAAAGCCAGCTGGCGGTTAATCTTTCTAAAAAATAATGTCGAGATGGTTATGCCTGAGCGGGAAATACCCGGGATCATCGCCAGGCTCTGAGCTAAGCCCAGAATAAGCGCATCTTTAGTCTGTAGCTTATCCTTATCTAACTGAGTAATTTTTTTGGTCGCTAAAAGTATTAAACCGGTAAATATCCAGGCGATACCTACCGCCTTAGCGCAGGTAAACAGGCTTTCAAAAAAATTCTTACCCAATACGCCGATAACTCCGGTAATCATTACCACCAGGCATAACTGGCGGAATAATTTTAGATTCCTGGAAAGGCTTAAAATATCTTTCCAGAAAAATATAACTACCGCCAAAAGCGTGCCTAAATGCAGGACAACCGATATGGCTACTTGATGCGCCTGGATATTTAAAATATTCTGCGCAATAACTAGATGCCCGGAGGAAGAGACCGGCAAAAATTCCGTTAAACCCTGAACGACGCCTAAAATTATATATTTAATCATGTTGGGCTAGAAAATTCGTTAGATCATCAGCCAAATCAATGCGCAGTGTTAAATTCTTTCCGGTAGCCGGATGCTTAAAATTAAGCTCTTGGGCTTCCAAGCAAACACGCTTGAAGCGTAAAGCAAAATCTTTGCGATAGGCAAATTTATCCTCTCCGACTAAAGGATGCTGAATATTCTTAAAATGAATACGTATTTGATTGGTGCGACCGGTAACCGGAGCAACCTCCACCACGCTGTAGTTGCTTTTTTCCTGAATAACCTTGTATTTAGTCAGCGCACTTTTTCCTTCAATGGCCGAACTAATCACACCCAGCGGCTGCGGTAATTTTCCATGTACAAAAGCGATATACTTTTTGCCCACTAATCTATTCTTAAAGGCATCGATCATTTTTTGCTCAACGCTCTTGCCTTTAGCATAAATTAATAGCCCCGAAGTTTCCCGATCCAGGCGATGGCAAGGATGCAGGCGGTACTTTAATTGCCTGGCTAAAGCATCCTGGTTTAAAATACCGGTTAGCGTACGCGCTTCATGCTTAGGCGTTTGAACGCTGAGCAACCCCGCGGGCTTATTCACCACCAACAGCCAGTCATCCTCAAAAACAATCGGAATATTCAATTAAATAATCTTTAACATGCGCTCAATCGCCAAACGCGCTTTCTTTCTAAT
>JAZDLL010000110.1:0-2542 GCA_043802105.1 Candidatus Omnitrophota bacterium | reverse complement strand
GAGGATCATTTGTCCAGTTTCCGTCTACGATAAACTTATACTCATGCCTTCCCGGTTTAAGAGCAACCTTGGCTGCCCAGCTACCTTTGCTATCCTTCTTAGCGAGCAATTTCTTGGTGTCCCATTTATTAAAACTTCCGGCAACCACCACCTTCTTGGCCCCAGGGGCATATAACTTAAACTCCGTTGGTTTTGCTTCCGCTATCCGTGCCATAACTCCCTCCTTTTTGTTTACATATCTTTACACTACAACCGGCTGTTGTCAAGAGAAAAAGGGGGCAGGATGCATCCCCTTTTAGACTGCCACGATAGAAATACCTTTACGATCAGCTAACCTTATACTTGCCTCTTGATCAATAAAAAGCGTTTTACCGGCTTCAAAAGCCAGACAACGGCATTTGGCCTTAGCCAAATTCTTGATTGTATTTAACCCGATCACCGGAATATCAAAACGCATGTCCTGCTTAGGCTTACTGACCTTAACAATTACCACCTTGCCCCGGCCAATCCTACCTGACCGGCGAATTAAATTATCCGTCCCTTCAAAAGCCTCCACCGCCACAATCGCTTTGCTTTTAACCGCCACTGTCTGTCCGATATCCAGGTTAGCCACGGCTTTGGCTAAACTCAAACCAAAATAAACATCCTCCCAGGTATCAAAATCCGGCTGGCATTTAGTAAGCGTTCCTTTCTTAGGCAAATATTCTTCGATAAAAGTAGTGGAGTCTAAAAGGGTAAGCCCGGCAGCTTCTATTCTTTGAGCCACCGCCCCAAACAAAGTATCCGCCCTCTTGTCTTTAAGGGTATCCAGAATCTGCCTTAACTGCGGGCTACTTTGGGTTTCTTGGCTGAATAACCGGCGCGGGCTGATTTGCCCGGCCATCACTATCCCCTCGACGGCTTCGGCTTTAAAGATCTCAAACATCTTTTGAAATTCAGCCAGCCTAAGCCAATAAATTTTATCCACGAATCTTTTTAATTTGGGTGAGGTGTCGCCTTTAATCGCCACTGCGATAATTTTACAGCCCTTTTTCCGGGCGCTGGCGGCAAACAACAGGGGGAATTTTCTATTTCCGGCAATTAAGCCGATCTTTTTCATATTTAGTTTTAGTCTAGCGGCAGGAGCGGGTTAAACCGCGCTCAGAGCTCTTGACAAAATTAACCAGGTAAATTATCTCTTCGGTCTTTTCGATTTCTTTTTCTACCCGCTCTAAAGCGTGCTTGACGGATAATCCGGAATTAAAGATCAATCTAAAAGCCTGATCAATTTTCTTAATCGCATCGTGCTGGATGCCTTTGCGCCTTAAGCCGATAAGGTTTAAGCCATAAACCCGCGCCGGGTGGCCGTCGCAGGTAGAAAACGGCGGAATATCCTGAACCACCTTAGAACACCCTCCAATAATGGCCAACATGCCGATGCGCACGAACTGGTGAATCGCCACTATCCCGCCGACCACCGCTTTATCTTCAATGCTCACATGGCCGGCTAAAGTGCTATTATTAGCCAAAACACAACCGTTACCCACCCGGCAATCGTGGGCCACATGCGAATAAGCCATCAGTAAATTATCGTCGCCGACCGTGGTTTTGGAGCCTTCGCCGGTCCCCGGATTAAGCGTGCAATACTCGCGGATAATATTATTATTGCCAATCTCTAAAAAAACTTTTTCGTCTTTAAATTTAAGGTCTTGCGGCCGGCTGCCGATTACAACTCCGGTAAAGATTTCGCAGTTTTTACCGATCGTGGTATTGCCTTCAATTACGCAATGCGCGCCGATCTTCGTACCCGCGCCCACGCTCACCGCCTCGCCAATGATACTAAACGGGCCAATTGCTACGCCAGAGGCTAATTTTGCTTTTGAGGAAACAATGGCAGAAGGATGAATCGACATAATTAATTCTCAACCAGGGCGAACATAAAATCTGCTTCCGCCACAATTTTGCCGTCTACCGTGGCCGTGCCATGCACCGAACCAATCTTTGAGCGCATTCTTCCGGCAATTACTTTAAAAACCAGCTGATCTCCGGGAACCACCACTCTTCTGAATTTAGCGTTATCAATGGCTAAAAATAAGGCTAATTTTCCCCGGTTCTCCTCGCTCTCCAGCATCATTACTCCGCCCACCTGGGCCATCGCCTCTAAGATCAGCACTCCCGGCATCACCGGCCGTCCCGGAAAATGACCCCTGAAGAAATATTCATTAATGGTTACATTTTTAATCCCTACTGCCCGCTTACCTTTTTCTAAATGTGTTATACGATCCACAAATAAAAACGGAGAACGGTGAGGCAAAACCTTCATAATCTGATTAACATCCATTGCTCCGGCCAGGTCGGAGCCCTGGGCAATTATTCTCTGTTCATAAATTTTCTGGGCGACCTTTAAATTCAAAGAATGCCCGCTTTTTAAAGCCACCACATGGCCGTTAATCGGGCAACCGGCTAAATAAAGGTCTCCGATTAAATCCAGGATTTTATGGCGAACAAACTCATCATTAAACCTAAGCTTATTTTTAATTACGCCGGTTTTACCCACCACTAG
>JAZDLL010000102.1:0-4191 GCA_043802105.1 Candidatus Omnitrophota bacterium | reverse complement strand
TCGAGTATGTGGCGCAAAAAGACCAGGGAAGCGGGGCTTTGGATTACGCCAGTTCCGTTAGCGATACGGATGGTTTTATTACCGATCAGCCGAAAGTTGCGCTAGCGATATTAACTGCGGATTGCTTGTCAATTTTTATTTATGATCCTAAGCGTCCGGCGGTGGCCATTTTACATGCCGGTTGGCGCGGCACCGAACAAAATATTTCACAAGCCGGGGTTAAAGCCATGCAAAGTAGATTTAACAGCCAGCCTAAAGATTTACTGGTGGGTTTTGGCCCGTCTATGCGTGCCTGCTGTTTTGAGGTGGAAAAAGATTTCAAAAGCAATTTTGCGTTTGGCCTGTTTAAGAAAGAGGAGCGTATTTTTATGGATATTGCTTTAATTAATCAGCGCCAGCTGGTGGATTGCGGAGTAAAGGCGGAAAATATTTTTGATCCTCAGCTTTGCACATTCTCCGACGACAATCTTTTTTCATTTCGCAAAGAAGCCCAAGCTGCCGGCCGGTTGATTTCGGTGATCATGCTCAGATGACTACAAAATACGTGTTGGAATTTATTTTACATGCCAAAGATAGCTCGCCGAAAATCATTAAGAACGCGTTGGCGGAGTTTGGCAGTGAGCTGGTAGTTGGTGATTGCCAAAAGCATGCCGAAAGTTGTAATTATAAAGTAAATATGGTTACGGAAGAGCCGACTTTGGTTTTTGACCTTTGCTCGCAACTGGGCAGAATCAGATCAGTCAAGGTGCATGAAAGCTAGGCGATAATCAGCCGATTATTTTGTTTTGTTGAATGCCGTGGTTATCCGTGGTATGATTAATTTAAGTCGGAGGTTAATTTAAAATTATGTACGTAGTTGTCCTGGTGAGCGCCAAAAATAAAAAAGAAGCACACAAAATAGCCGCCAGTCTGATTAAAGCTAAATTGGCGGCTTGCGTTAATCTGGTGGATAAAGTTGACTCTATATTTTTCTGGGCAGGCAAAATTGAGCAGGCCCAAGAGTCCCTGTTAGTGATTAAATCCCAACAAGAAAAATTACCCAAAATTATTAAGTTAGTCAGGTCTTTACATAGCTATGCCGTTCCGGAAATTATTGCCCTTCCTATAATTGCTGGAGATAAACTCTACTTAAGGTGGATTGATGCAGCTCTCCGGTAGCCCTTTTGACTTTATTATCGCTTTCTTGGCCGGGATCTTAGCCAGCTTTACTCCTTGTGTTTATCCGCTGATCCCCATTAGCGCCGGATACATTGTCGGCAATGCTCAAAACTCCAAAGCTAAGGCTTTATTTTTAAGCCTATTTTATGTTACGGGCATGGCGATAACGTATTCTTCTTTAGGGATCCTGGCGGTATTAACCGGTAGCATGTTCGGAAAGTTCAACTCCAGTCCGGTAGTTAATCTTATTTCCGGAATTTTTATATTCATCTCTGGGCTTTTTATGTTTGATTTATTCCATTTTAATTTTAGCCTTAATTTAAAGCTTCCGGCCTACAAGCGAGCCACTTTAGCCGGAGCCTTATTATTAGGGCTGGTTTCCGGTTTAATGATTACCCCCTGCCTGACGCCGATTTTGGGCGCCATTTTAGCGTATTTATCGACGAAAAATAATATATTTTACGGAGGGTTTTTATTGTTCAGCTTTTCTTATGGCATGGGCCTGATCTTTATTTTAGTCGGAACTTTTGGTGCCGGGATAACCGGGTTGCCCAAGAGCGGCAAGTGGATGGTGACCATCAAGAAAATTTGCGCGGCGGTCATTGTCATAGCGGGGCTGGATTTTATTATTACAGCCCTGGGGAGATTCTAATGCGAAAATTTAAAACGCTGTTATTAATTGCTTTAATCTGTCTAGTTGTAGGTTTTGGTAAAGGCGTTCAGGCGGCCGATGATATTATATTAAATGATTTAAGCGGCCAGGCAGTGAATCTTGCTGGTTACAAAGGTCAGCCGGTGATCCTTTTCTTTTGGACGACCTGGTGTCCTTATTGCCGAGCGGAGTTAAGGGAGTTGAACCAGCAATATTCTGCGATTACCCAAGAGGGGATTGTTCTTCTGGGTGTTAATGTGAACGAGCCGGTGAATAAAGTGCAAAAATTCTTTAAGGGCTACCAGCTTAATTTTAGAATGCTTTTAGATAAAAGCGGCCTTTTGGCGGATAAATATGAATTAATGGGCGTGCCCACCTATATCTTTCTAAATAAAACCGGAAAGGTAGTTTTGCAGACCCACAATTTGCCGGCAAATTACAAGAGTTTGTTATCTAGGTAGAGGATAAATTAATGAGTGAATTTTACAATTTAGTTGAAAAAATTTGCCTCCGGGATAAACGGTATAAACCGGAGGCCTATGAATTTATGTTGCAAGGCTTGGCTTTTACCCAAAAAAAGCTAAAAAAGACCGCGCATGTTTCCGGAGCTCAACTGGCTTGCGGCCTGCGGGATTACGCCATTAATCAGTATGGAGCCTTAGCCGGCAGGGTTTTAGCGTATTGGGGAATAAGCCGTACCCAGGACTTCGGTAATATTGTTTTTAATATGATTGAAAAAAAACTCTTATCTAAAACCGAAGAAGATTCTGTGCAGGATTTTGATGCGGTTTATGATTTTAAGGCGGCTTTTTCCAATGTCTTAGCCTCCAGCGTAATGGAAGGGCTTAAAGAGAAAAAATGATCAATAGTAATATTAAAGCGTTAATTGAGTCCCGGGAGTTTATCAGCGTAGCCTCTTGTGATTTGGAAGCCCGGCCGAATGCCGCTCCTAAGTTTTTATTAAAGGTAGAGGCCAGCCATATTTATCTGGTAGATTATATTATCGGAAAGACTTTCCATAACCTTAAGGTTAATCCGCGCGTTTCGCTTTCATTTTTTGATAATAATGCTTTGGTGGGGTACCAGATCAACGGCAAGGTTCAGATTGTGGATAGCGGCCCGGAGTACCTGTCCGCACTCAATGATCTAGCGCGTAAAGAAATTGACTTAGCTACAACCAGGATTATTGACGGGGTGATTAAGGGGCAGGCACACAAGGCTTATGAGGTGGCTGCCTCTAAGCAGTTTGTCATTCTGAAAGTTAAAGTTGAAGAAATAGTTCAGATCCAGTCCAGCGGTTCATTAAAACGGGAAGAAGTATGATGAACTTAAAAGGCCTGGCTACCGGGATTGGCAGCCTTCCTTTGACCGATGCTCAAAGCGCGGTGGATTTAATCCTGCGTTATCTTCCCGCAGCTCCCTTTTGGCCGCAGCTGCCCAAAGGCCATCTGCGCGAGGGAATGCTGGCGCAGTTTAGTGAAAACCTGCCCGGCCTGGTCCTGGAAGGCGGAGATTTACATTTTATCTGCTCCGATCAAGAAAAAGAGCTGGAGCTGTTTTATGATCGATTTATCGCCCAGGACCTGGAATATTTTAAAATCAGCCCGGATTTTGCCCGGGGTTTACACGCTTTTTACCAGCGCCTGGGCGGCATTAATTTATCCGGGGTAGAGTTTATTAAGTGTCAGGTTACCGGACCTTTTACTTTTTGTGCCGGGATAACCGATAGCGCTGGCAAAACTATTCTGCATGATAAAGTGTTGATGCAGGCGATGGTTAATGGTTTAGGCATGAAAGCGCTCTGGCAGCTGGATTTATTTAAAAAGTTCGGTAAAAAAATGATTATGTTTTTTGATGAACCTTACCTGACCGGGGTAGGTTCTGCTTATACGACGGTTAATCGCCAGGAGGTCATTGATATTTACTCTGAGCTTACGGATCTTTTAAAAAGCCAGGGCAGTTTAATCGGCATCCACTGTTGCGGCAATACGGACTGGTCCATGCTTACCGATGCTGCCGGTATTGATATTATTAATTTTGACGCTTTTAATTTCCAGGAAAGGTTTGTGCTTTACGCGGATAACCTTAAGCGCTTTCTTAAAAGAGGAGGGATTATCTGCTGGGGGATCGTTCCTACCCAGGAATTTAGTGCTGACCAGAACCCGCAGTTGCTGGCGCAAAAGATAAAATTCGGTTTGGATATACTGGTTAAGAAGGGAATTGACCGCCAGCTTCTGCTGGAAAGGCTTCTCATTAGCCCGGCCTGCGGTTTAGGCACCTTGGATGCTCAAAAGACAGAAGGAATTTTGCGCCTGCTTAATCAAACCAGCCTGTTTATCCGCAAAAACCTGTAAAAAGGTTCCCTTTTTACAAAAAAGAAA
>JAZDLL010000053.1:0-10527 GCA_043802105.1 Candidatus Omnitrophota bacterium | reverse complement strand
TATCTCACCGGATATTTTTGAGGTGATGAATGAAATTCCGATTAAAGAAATTACTAATAATTTAGCGCAAGCGGTGACCGGAATAAACCGGCTGGTAAATTCCGAAGGCATTGCGGATCTGGATAAAACTTTTAGAGAGATTACCCAATCCGCGCGTTCTTTTGGTTTACTGGTGGAGTATTTGGAGTTGCATCCGGAAGCGCTTTTAAAAGGAAAACCCCTCACCAAAGGAGAATAAAATGAAACCAAATGGTTTTTTGTATTTTGTTTTGGTAGCCTTGTTTTCTTTTTACTGCAGCGGATGTTTATCGGTTCCCAGCAGTCCGGTGCCCAAGTTCTACACACTGCATTCAACAGGCAGCCTTGGAGAAAATAAAACGTTGGATATTGCACCCAAATTAATTATTGGGATTGGGCCGGTAGAGATCCCGGAATACCAGAACCGGCCGCAGTTGGTAACCCAGGATAAAGATGGCCTGCTGACCTTTGCTCAATTTGAGCGTTGGGGGGAGCCGCTGGATTCAGGAATAGAGCGTTTGATTCTAGAGAATCTTACGAGGATATTCCCGAAAGCGGATTTTCAGATCTTTCCTTGTAATTTCGCTATTCCGCTGGATTATCAAGTAATAGTGAATGTTGTGCAATTAGAGAACCAGCTTGACAAGGATATGTTTTTAACCGCCCAGTGGACAATTGTTGACTTTAAATCTAAAAAGATGCTGTTCACAAAAAGATCTCAGATCCGTCAAGCGATTAATCCGCATACTTATTCCGGTTTAGTTTTGGCCCTAAGCCGGGCAGGTGCATTATTAAGCCAGGAAATTGCCGAGAATTTATCGAAATTAACAGTTAAATCTGGAGCGAAAGATATTCTGGCACAATAGGTTAGCTTAAAAATAAAAAAGGTGGTTTAAAGTGTCGAAGAGATTATGGTTTTTATTTTTTGCAGCTTTCATTATGGTAAATTTTTACGGTTGTACTACCATTCCCGGGGCAATCCCGGAAACCCAGAAACAGCTAAAACTTACTTGGAATGTTTCTTATCTGCGGGGGTTGGTGCTGGTTAAAGAGGCGCTTAAGGCAGAACCGCTGCAGTTTGGGAATGCGCTGATCACTAAAGATGCGGCAAAATTAAAAGGCAGCTACGCTGACGGTAGGACGGTGCAGATTGTAATTTCCAAGATTAGTAAATCGGAGTCCAGCGTGGCCGTAAATTTAGGCTCCAGCCAATCCGCCAGAGAAGATGAAAAAAAGATACTGGAGGCGATTGCGCAATATTCTAAAAAGAATAAATAAAAACTATTCATTTAAACACAGATTATTCTTGTCATAATCGATCCAATCCTATATAATTAAAGCTGTATTTTAATAAATTTTATCCACCCCATAAAATGATAGGTATCATTTTAGCTAAGGAGGCGGTATGTATAATGAGGAAATAAAGAAATTAATTGAGAATGTAGAAAAAGTAATTGTGGGTAAAACCGAGGTGGTGAAGTTGTTGGTGGTAGGCATCTTGACTAACGGACATATTCTGATTGACGATGTTCCCGGCATGGGCAAAACCATGCTTTCTTTGGCTCTGGCTAAGTCCATCAGCGCAGATTTTAAAAGAATCCAATTTACTCCGGATCTTTTGCCTTCGGATGTTACCGGCGGGTTTATCTATAGCCCTAAGACCGGAGAGTTTGATTTTAAGAAAGGCCCGGTTTTTACGAATATTTTGTTGGCCGATGAAATCAACCGCACCACTCCCCGCACGCAGTCGGCGCTTCTGGAGTGTATGCAGGAGCGTTCTGTTTCCATAGATTGTAAGACCTTTATTTTACCGCGGCCTTTTATGGTGGTGGGTACACAAAATCCTATTGAGTATCAGGGAACCTATCCTTTACCGGAGGCGCAGTTAGATAGGTTTTTGATGAAGATCAATGTGGGTTATTTATCTTTGGAAGAGGAAAAAAAAGTAACCATTGGGCAGAAACTGCAGCATCCCATTGAGGAGTTGCAGCCGGTTTTAGACGTGGAGGCGGTTCTAGGATTGCAGGAGAAAATCAAAAAAGTGGAAATTTCCACCACGGTTCTTAATTATATCGTTAGTTTGGTGGCTGCCACTCGTAAAAAAGAAGAGATCCGGTTAGGCGCCAGCCCTCGTGCTTCGATTGCATTGATGAAAGCCAGTTGCGCCTGGGCTTTTATTGAAGGCCGGGATTACGTGGTTCCGGAGGATGTGATCAAGCTCGCCTATTGGGTGCTTGGCCACAGAATACTACTGCACCCCAAGGCCTTAGTGGCCGAGAAGACAGCTGCATCGATTATTACTGAGATTATACGCAGTATCCCCGTTTCTTAAAATATGCTGAAAACCTTTCGCTTAAAATGGCTGGTTTTAGGGTTTTTCTTTGTGGCTAGCCTGCTGATTGGATTAAAGACGACCCGGGAATTCTTCTTTTTCTTTGCCTATTTTTTACTTTCCGCCGTGGTGATTAGCCTGGCCTGGTTGTTGTTGACTTACTTTACGGCACAGTTGCAGCTATCCAGAATAATGATTAGCCGGGTTACGGAGGGGGATACTTTAGAGGTAGCTACCCAAATTCACAATGTCGGTTTTTTTCCGGTTTTTAATTTTACTTTTGAAGATAATTTTTCCGGCCAACAACCTAATTTGGAAAAGAAAAGTTTTTTTGTCAGCTACCTGGGTTTAAGATCCTCCTGCCAGATTAATTACAAGTATCTTTGTTTTAAGCGGGGGGAATATAAAGCGGGGCCTTTTATAATTTATTTTTTTGATCCCTTGAATCTTTTTTTCTTTAAACGTACTTACCAGGTTTATTCCCGGGTGGTAGTTTATCCTCAAATATTTAGAATCGATAAGTTTCCTCCGTTGACTAAAAGCGTTCTGCCCTGGTTTGGAATTGAAACGGCGCGTTCCAGCGGAGATGATGATGAATTTTACGGGGTGCGGGAGTATAAAGATGGTGAGTCGGTTAAAAAGATACATTGGATCTCCAGCGCCCGTAAGAATAAGCTGATCGTAAAACAATTCCAGCTGCAAAGTTTTTTTGGAACGACGATTATTTTTAATCTGGAGAAAGCCAAAAACATCGGCCAAGGCAAAGAATGCGTCTGTGAATATATTATTAAGATTGCCGCTAGCGTAGCGCACTATCTTACCGAAAAAGGGGTCTCCATAGAGCTGCTGGCGCATATCGGGGAGATTGTGCATTTGCCCTTTAATAAAGGAGAGGATCACCTGGAGAATATCTTGAGGGTATTGGCAGTAGCGCAAGCCGAAAGCCGGATCAGTTTCGGGGAAGCTTTTGAGGAGTTTGCCCGCTATATTCCTAACGATTCCAGCTTAGTGGCGGTGATCTCGGATCAAGATTATGCCGACCTGCCCCGCATGTTATCTTTATATGGCCGGGGGGTTTCTTTGATTCCTTTGATTGTGGTCTCGGATACTTTTTTGCCGGTTTTGGATAAGAAAAAGGTTATTCGGCAGACAAAAATCAGGGTTTCGAATTTAGTCAATATGCACGCTAAATTCTTTTCGCAAGGAGATGATTTATCCGATGTATTTATTTAGGCAGCGATTAAAATGACAGAAAAAGACAGAAATTTATTTTTCCAGCTGGGTTTGACCTTTGCGCTTTTGGTGACGGCGGTTTTTTTATTAAAGCCGGCGCTTTTTTGGCAATACCAGCTGTTTCTAATCGGCGGCCTGGCGGCGGGTTTTGCTTTTGGTTGGGGTAACCGCCAAAGAGTATCCAAGGGTATAAAATATTTTACAGAAGCGGCTATTTTAATTACTCTGGCCTGGATCAGCTGGCGGATATTTAAATCCACTTTTTTATATAAAGAAGTGATTGCCATACTTATTCAAGGCATTATTATTTTGGAGGTTATTTTTAGCTTTAATTTTAGCGCCCCGCAAAAGACAGCCTCTCTGCGGCTCTTAAGCCTGATTATTTTTATGACCTCCCCGATTTTTGCCGTGGCCTATACCATTCCTTTGGCGGTAGTTTATTTGTTGGTTTGGCTAGCGATCTTGCGTTTTGGATTTGCCGGATTTTTACAACCCCTCAAAGAAATAGGTGCCCAACGCTATTATTCTTTGGCCACTTCGCTGGTTTGTTTCTTGGTGGCTTTGCTGTTGGCCAAGTTTATCTCGACTAATGTTTATCTGGCGCCGATCAAGAAAGGGATGTTTCTTTTAGACGAGGACCTGCAAGATACGGGTTCCGGAAGCGGCCAGGAGTCTCAACTGGCGGACAGGTTCTATAGTTTGCAGGAGGATTTACAGAGTAAAATATCGGGTTTAGCTTTAAAGGTGGATGTTTATGAAAAGAAGCGGCAGCTTATTTATTTGCTCTCGGAGCTAGTAAAAGAGGCAAGTAAGAATATGGATTTGGACAAGGCTGAGACGGGGTTAATCGATATTCTCAAGCGTCAAGGCATCGGGTTAGAAGGTGCCCAGCAAGGCATGGACTTGACGAAGGGGTATCTTGATCAAAAGAATTCGCGAAATCTTCAGCAGAAAAAAGAAGAGCTGGTAGATAAACTCAAGAAGCTTACTTTGGGTGTTCTGGATAAGATTAAAATTACCAGTTTGGCGAATAAGCTTCAGCAGTCCAACTCTTATCAGCAATTGCAAGAAAATAGCCAGGGGCTTCAAAATGCAATTGCGAACGCGCCATTACGTCAGGATGCTGTGAAGGAGTTAAGCACCCTTGCCCGCAGCCTATCGGATTTAAAGACTTTACAGCTTTACCGCCGCAAGATTCAGAATTTAGAGCAGGGGCCGCCATCGTCCAACGAGGAGCTGGCCAAAAAGATTGCCGATGTTGTTTCGGAAATTAAGCATACGCAAAGTCTGGATGGTTTTAAACGGGCCGCGGAAAAGATTCGCCAACTAAAAAACGATTCCAGTCTTCTACAGCAGAAATCCGCTAAAGAGCTGCTCCAGGGGGCGCAAGATGCATCGCGGATGAAATTAGATTTATTGCTGGCTCAGAAATCAGATCAGCTAAGAGAAGAAGTTTTACAAAAGCAGGATTTAGGTTCTTTGGCCGATAAATTTGATAAGAAAATGGATGGCGCACAGAAGGCCAAAGACCATCAGGAGTTCATCCAAGAGTTCGCGGGGCTTAGCCAGCAGAACCAGGATAATAATTTGGGCCTAACGCAGGAACTGAAGGAGTGGTTGGATCTAAAAACAGAATTTTTTAAACAGAAAGAGTTAGATAAATTAGATAATTTGCTGGGTAAGAATCTTCCCGCGCAAGCCAAACAAGAGATACAGGAAGCCACCCAGCAGATGGAAGAACAACAGAGAGCTCGGGATTTAGAGCGGCAATTAGAGGAGTTGGCCGGCAAGATTAAGGAGTTAGAAAAAAAAGGCAGCCTTTCGCCCGAGAACGCCGCCGAATTGCTTAAGTCCGCTACAGATCTTAAAGATTTGTTGGAGGCCAGGCTTAAGGCCGAGACGGAGTTAAAAAAGCCGGATTCCTCTCAAGAAGGTTACCGGAAATCCGATTACCTGGAGCAGTTAGAGCAAGCTGTTGATGATTCTTCTTTAAGTGATGCTCAGAAAGAAATGCTTAAGGCTTTATCCGATCAGCTGCAAAAAGCGCAGAGCTTATCTCAATTAGAAGAGGTAAAAGAAGCCCTGGAGAAGGAGGTCTCTGCTTTGGGGCAACAAGAATTATCCGATCAAGACCGCCAGAATTTATCGGCGGATGCCAATAAAATTTCCGTGGTTCTAGAGAATAAAATAAGCAAATTGGAGCAGGCCACGGCCCAGCAGATTGGGCAGCTGCAGGAGTTTTTAAAGAGTATGCAGCAAAGCCAAGATGCCCGCCAGTTAGAAAAGGCCGCCCAGGAGTTTAAGGCTGCGTTAAAAACCATGGCTATGCTGGACAAACCAAACCAGGATAAAATGCTGGCGGAAATTCAGGAGTTAAAAGAAAGACTAGAGAAATTGCTTGAAAAAAATGCGCTGACGAATACCGAACTTGAAGAAATAAATAAGCTAAATGAAAAAATCAAGCAGACAGCCCAAATTAAACAGCAGTTTCTGGCCAGCAAAACTTTAGCCAGTATTTCAGGAAAAATAGATAAATTACAAGATGAACAACTAGCCCAGAGCTTAGAAGCAAAGGTGGGACAGCTCAGCAGGGCTAATTTTCCGGAGGGGGCGGAAAAGATAATTCTAGATTTAAAAATGATCCTGGATGGTCCGCAAAATGCTAATAATGATAAAAATAATATGCAGGGGCAAACCAACCAGCCAAAATGGAAGATTTATATTTTATCTTCCGGGCTAGTGGTGGCCCAGGGCAAAACCGTGCCTTTAAAAGTTATTGCCGTGGATAGAGCTGGATATATCAAGGAATTAACCAGCGACGTGGAATGGTTTTCCACGGAGCCGCAGGTCGCCCGGGTAGATGATCTAAATTTTCTTCATCCTTTGACTCAGGGAAAAACCAAGATTAAGGCGGTTTACAAAGGTTCTTTTAGCCCGGAAACAGAAATTAATGTGGTCCAGGCTATCGACCCTGAAACCGCGCAGAGGGTTAAGCAGGAGCTTGCGCGCCAAGGCTTATGAAAAAGATAAAATTAGTAATTATTTTATGGGCGGCAATAATGTTTTTTTACCAGTTACCAGTATGCCCAGCCGCTCAATATCGGGAGATTGCGACTAGCCTGGGCAAGGTGGTTACCGGCTTAGATAGAGAACAAGCGTATCAGAGATTTGGCGCCCCTGTTTCCAAGAGTAATGACCTCTGGTATTATACGGGCTCTGATCCTGCTGGGTTTTTTGTTAAATTCTCCAAAACCACTCCTAGTATATTGTTGTATCCCGGTTCTTACCTGGCCACCCGGGATGTTCCCTTGGAGTTTAAAGCCTTCTTGAGCCTGCCGGATTCCACCATCACGGAGATTACCAAAGAGGTGCAATTAGTATTTGATCAGCCTGCGTGTGCTAAAGTTACGGGCACCGGCGTAATTATGCCCAAACAAGTCGGGGAATATTCGGCCTTGGCGATCTATCAGGATCTTTTGAGTAACCCTTTACATTTGCAGGTTAAGGAGGCTAAAGAATCCGATCTCCAAGAGAAGAATAGGTTATTAAGCATAGATCTATTGCCTTATCAGCCAACGATTAACCCGGGAGGGGTAATTAATTTTGTGGCTTTAGGAACTTTTTTTGACAACGAACTAAATGAATATTCAGTAAAAGATATAACTCAAGAGGCAGGCTGGGCTATCCGCCAGCGGCCGAATACTGCCTGGAATGAGGAGGCTAATTATCGGTTGTATTTTTTAAAGCCAGGCCAGGCGGAGGTTTTGGCTAAATCCGCAGCTATGGAGAGTTTTCTTCAGCGCGTGGAGGTAAAGGAACTACTAAATTCTGGAGGAAAAATATTAAAACATCTTCTGGTTTTACCGGAGGCGATGAAGGTAAATCCGGATAGCAATATAAACTTGAGAGTCTTTGGTTCTTATCTTGATAACAGCGTGATGGAACTGACTCAGGAGGTAAAGTGGAAAATATCCGATTCTGCTGTACTTAAGCCGAGTACTAGCGGGTATTTTATCGCCAAAGCCGAAGGGGTGACGGAAGTAACTGCTTCTAAGGATGGTGTGGAATCCTTGCCGGTTAAAGTGGTAGTGGTAAAACAAAAAGCTAGTCTTCTGGCCGCCAGTTTAATGGAGAATTACGCTAAAGAAAACTCGCCTCCGCCTCCTCGCAATATGCTCAACCAGATTAAGGATGATGTCGAGAAACTAAAAAAAGATTTCTCGGTTAAGAAAAAAGAACTTAGGAATATCCAAATTACCCCTAAGTTATTGGAGTTGGGTTTAGGGGAAAAGGGCAAGCTTTCGGCGGTGGGATTCTATAATGACGGCAGCTCCAGCGATCTGACTATTTTGGGAAACTGGTTTATTCTGGACCAGGGTATCGCTACGGTTGCCAGCGGAAATATTGCCTGTGTTTCCGTGGGGCAGACCAGCGCGTATGTTGAGTTTAAGGGGGTACGCAGTGAATACGCCAGCGTAGTGGTGGGAGGGCCAAGGTTGGTATCGCTTTTATTGACTCCGCAGAGCTTAAAGCTTCCCCGCGACGCCAAAGCCACCTTCAAGGTGCAGGGGAATTATTATGATCATTCTGTGCGGGAGTTAACCGAGCAGGTTAGCTGGCGCATTGACGGGCCGGCGGTGGCCAGAATAGATAAGGGGGTCCTGCTTGCTTTAAAGTTCGGGCACACTAAAATTCATGCGGAATATTTAAGCTTAAAGAGCAATACTGCCAGTATTGATGTAGTTTTTACTTTGGGCTGGTTGCTTTGGTTGTTGGCTAAAATCATACTTATCCTGTTGCTGGGTATTTTTTGCCTGGCCATGACATTGTATTTATTGTCAGAGATTAAAAGAAGGAGGCTACGGTTATTAAGGAAAAATCCGCGTGAGTTTATTCTGGGGTTACATGGCAATGCTATTAGGTTAATCACTATCTTTGGCTTGCGCTATGACGCCTATACTTTTCCCCTTTTCTACGCGGAGAGCGCCAAGAAGAAGTTTTTAGTGGATAATAATGTTTTTTTAAATTTCTCCGTCAAGTTTGAAGAAGCTAAATACAGCCAGCATGTTTTAGAAGACTCCCATGCGTTGGCGGCGCTAAGTGACTACAATATTTTTTTTGAAAGATTATGTAAAAACCAAACGCGCCTGCTTTCTAGCTATAGACATGGTTTAGCTTTACTGCATTGCCAGCCCATCTTTATCTTTTCTACCCTCGAGGCCGGCGGCGCAAAATAAAAACCAAGTACAATGATCGATAAAATCGAAAAGCCCAATAATTTGAAATATTCTGAACAGGAAATTCAGGAGTGCATTGTTTTGCTTAAAGGCTTAGTTGCCGATACCCAGCAGTTAGCTTTTTTAACCCGGGAACAACGCATCCAGCTGATCAAGGTCACCGGTCAGCTCTCGCGCCCGGACCGGGACCAGATCAGAATACGTAAAAAAGATTGCCAGCGGGTTAAGAAACAAAAAGTTGAGCATTATCAGCGGGTTATCCGGGCCGCTACCGGGATTCGCAGCGCCCGGCAGGCAGCGGTATTTACTGCGCCCCAGCAGATTACCGATGCGTTAGCTAACCCGGAAGCAGCCTCGGGGCCGGAGTTGATCACTCCCCGGGCATGTTATATCTGTAAAAGTGAATTTAAGCGTCTGCATTTCTTTTACGATGCTTTGTGCCCGAAATGCGCGGATTTCAATTACCAAAAACGCTTTCAGAGTGTTTCTCTTAAAGGGCAGGTGGCTTTAATTACCGGCTCGCGTTTAAAAATCGGTTATCAGGCGGCGTTGATGATGCTGCGCGCCGGAGCCCAGGTGATTGTCACCACGCGTTTTCCGGTAGATGCTGCTCTGCGTTATAGCCGAAAGACGGATTTTAAGGATTGGGGTAATCGGTTGCATATTTATGGTTTAGATCTGCGTCATACGCCGAGTGTTGAGATTTTCTGTAATTTCATTAATCAGGAGTATGAGCGCCTGGATATTTTAATTAATAACGCCGCGCAGACCGTCAGGCGGCCACCGGGATTTTATGCGCATTTAATGGAAAACGAAAATATAAAATTTAAAGATTTACCGGTCAAAGCCCGCTTATTGCTGAGATCTTTTCAGGAATGCAAGAAAAAGCTCTTAGCTGTTTCCAATCATCATTCCGGTAAGGATTTAGGGCTTCCAATTGCCTGGAACCAAAAGGTCCCCGGAGTTGGCCTTTTTGCTTCGGCCAAACTCTCCCAGATTCCTTACACTCATGATTACACTTTGCCAGCGGAAAAAGTTTTTCCACAGGGCAAGCTGGATGCGGATTTACAACAGGTAGATTTGCGCCAGACTAATAGCTGGCGGCTTTGCCTAGGGCAAATTCCAACTGCTGAAATGATTGAGATCCAGCTGGTCAATGCTATTGCGCCTTTTGTGTTATGTAATAAACTATTCCCGATGATGAAACGTCAAAATACCGGGCAAAAGCATATTGTGAATGTCTCGGCGATGGAGGGTAAATTCGCCCGCTATATTAAAACCGAGCGCCATCCACATACCAATATGGCCAAGGCGGCTTTGAATATGTTAACCCATACCTGCGCCAGCGACCTGGCCAAAAGCGGAATTTTTATGAATTCCGTGGATACCGGTTGGGTGACGGATGAGGATCCGGCGGCTCTCTCTTTGCGCAAGCAAGAGCGGCATGATTTTCAGCCGCCTTTAGATATTGTCGACGGGGCGGCCAGGGTGTGCGACCCGTTTTTTAACGGGATAATTACCGGCCAACATTGGTGCGGCAAGTTTTTAAAAGACTATTTCCCGGTAGCCTGGTAAAATCCAGAATATCCTTGATATTCTCGGATATTGAGTATATAATTATAAAAATTGTCCGGGTCATTATTTAGCAAAATTAAGAATCTAGCCTTCCGTATTGTTAGGTCAATTCTTTAACAGAAAGTAAAAACA
>JAZDLL010000038.1:0-14990 GCA_043802105.1 Candidatus Omnitrophota bacterium | reverse complement strand
AAAAATATTAGAATTTTCCGAGATGCTCAAATTACTATCCACAATTATCTTAATTAATTTTTTCTGAGAAAACCAGGCATTCAGGCTGGGGTTATCGCGCAACACGGTATTTACCCCCACCATAATTGCATCATAATCCTTACGTATTCTGTGGGCAAAGGCCCGCGACTTATCCGAAGTAATCCACTTGGAATCACCGGTGCGGGTAGCAATCCGTCCATCCAAAGATTCAGCGACTTTTACCGTAATAAAAGGAATTCGAAGCGTAATATACTTTATAAAGCTTTCGTTAATTTCTTTTAATTGCTCGCCAAGCGCTCCTACCCTGACTTTAATATTGCTCTGCTTAAGCAGAGCAATACCTTTGCCGTTATTTAAAGGGTTGGGATCGATCATCCCCACCACCACTTCTTTGATGCCGCTTCCGATTATTCGATTGATACAAGGCGGAGTGCGGCCGGTATGCGCGCAAGGCTCAAGGGTGACATACAAAGTAGCTCCTTTGGCCATTTTGGCCGCCTCATCCAAAGCGACAATCTCAGCGTGAGCAAACCCAGCCTTGGCATGAAAACCCCGGCCGATAATTTTTCCCGCCTTTACCACTAATGCCCCCACCAAAGGATTGGGAGAAGTTTTGCCTTTAGCTTTAAGCGCTAATTTTAAAGCCAACCCCATATAATATTCATCAAGTGATTTAATCATTTTTTAGCCCGCCTTAGTTGTTCAACTAACTCTAGAGGTATTTTAATCATACCTAATTTTATCTCCGGTTTTGCGCTACCATGAAAATCCGTTCCCCCGGTGACCAAAAGATTAAGCTTTTTAGCTAAATCTAAATAAAAATTAACCATTCCCTGGGAATGCTCAGGATAATACACTTCAATACCCTCCAGGCCGTAACCTACAAATTCTCCGATCAATGCGTCATTATGCAGCATATAGGGGTGCGCTAAAACCGCAACCCCCCCGGCATCCTGGATTAATTTTATTGCTTTGGGCACCGAAAGACGAAACCCTAAAACATAGGCCGGAGATTTATCGCCGATATACTTGCGAAAGGCTTCAGCGGTAGAACCCACAAAATTATCTTTAACTAAAGCCCTGGCAATATGCATTCTGCCTACGGTGGCTTTACCGGAAATACCAAAAACCGTCTCGGGATTAAGCTTTAAACCCAACTTCTCCAAATTCTCAATAATTTTATATACCCGCTGGATACGGTTAAGCTGCATTAATTTTAACTTTTCCAGCAGCTCTGGATTGTCATAATCCAGAAAATACCCCAAGATATGAATCTCCTGATTCTCATGTTGAGCGGTTAATTCAATCCCCGGAATTATCTCTAGATCCGATCCTTGCGCTTGGGTTAATGCTTGCGCCAGCGCCTCAGTCGTATCATGATCAACAATCGCCAGCGCAGAAATCCCCCGGGCAAGAGCTTCTTTGACCAATTGCGCAGGCGTATAGGTGCCGTCGCTACAAGAGGTGTGCACATGCAGATCAGCGTACTTCACTTTTCTTTCTCAATCTTTATCTGATCCAGTATGGCGTTGACAAATTTACCAGACTCCAGGCCGGAATATTTCTTAGCTAGTTCCACGGCTTCATTAATCGCCACCTTAGGCGGAATATCCACCCGGAACAAAAGCTCAAAACAGCCCAAACGCATAATATTGCGATCCACAAATGCCATGCGCTCCAGCTGCCAATTCGCAGCATATTTGCTGATTTTTTTATCAATTTCCTGCAGATGCTCGACCACGCCAGCCAATAGCCCAGCGGAGAAATCTTTAAGCTCGCCGGATAAATCCTGCCGGTCGCCGCTGGCACAAAAATTTTCTAAAATTTCCTGCCAATCGCCCTGGGTAATATCAACCTGATAGAGCATCTGCAACACATATTCACGTGCCTTAGTTCGTTTCCTCATAAAACTAACCCTTCATTATTTAATTATACTAAACATGATCCCGCACCAGCAAGTAAATTACAAGCTTATATTTCTGGGTGCGGGATAAGTTCGGCCAGCAGACTTACGTTCACTTCGTTCCGTAAGTCTGGGCCTCACTTATTTTAACTGTCCCGCTAAATTAACCATTTCTATAGCCGAAAGAGCCGCGTCGCGACCCTTATTGCCATCCTTAGAACCGGCGCGTTCTACCGCCTGCTCAATACTATCCGCCGTAATTACGCCAAAAATAACCGGTAGGCCGCTATCCAAAGAAATTTTAGCTACCCCCTTGGCTACTTCGGCAGCAATATAATCAAAATGCGGAGTTGCTCCCCGGATGATTGTGCCTAAGCAAATCAAGGCATCAAATGATTTAGATTTAGCCATTTTCTGAGCAACCAGAGGAATTTCAAACGCCCCAGGCACCCAAACCAGCGTAATATCTTTATCTTCTGCCCCATGCCTAACCAAAGTATCAATACAACCACTCACCAGCTCCTTGGTCATAAAATCATTAAACCGTGAAGCCACCAGGCCGAAACTCTGCCCCTTTGCTAACAACTTACCTTCAATCACCTTTGCCATCTTACTCTCCCTTCTTTTGTAATAATCGCTTTCCTTTAGACTACTTACCCTTAACTAAATATCAATTTGATGCCCCATTTTTTCTTTTTTTGTTTTAAGGTATTTATAATTCTGAGCATTAGGCTCGATTTCTAAAGGTACTCGTTGCAAAACTTTCAAACCATAACCTTCCAGGCCGACAATCTTGCGCGGATTATTCGTTAACAGCCTGATCTGCTTAATCCCTAAATCTACCAGAATCTGGGCGCCAATGCCGTAATCGCGCAAATCCGCCTTATGCCCCAACGCTTCATTAGCTTCTACCGTATCCATCCCGTTATCCTGGAGGTTATAAGCACGCAACTTTTCGACTAATCCGATTCCGCGACCCTCTTGATTCATATAAAGGATCACGCCTTTTTTCTCTGAAGCAATCATCTGCATCGCCTTCTCTAGTTGCCTTCCGCAGTCACAACGCAATGAGCCAAAAACATCCCCGGTTAAACATTCTGAATGTACGCGCACTAATATTGATTCATCCGACCAACTCCCCATGCACAAAACAAGATGCGTCTGGTCATTGGTCTGATCGCGATAAACAACCAGCTTAAACTCGCCGAACTTCGTAGGCAGCTTAGTCTCGACAACTACTTCCACCAACTTCTCGCTCCGGCGGCGATATTCAATGAGGCTAGCAATTGTACAGATCTTTAAATAATGTTGGCGGGCAAACTCCAAAAGCTGCGGCATACGGGCCATACTGCCGTCATCACTCATAATCTCGCAAATTACTCCTGCCGGATAAAGCCCGGCCAGTTTCATTAAATCCAGGCTGGCTTCCGTATGCCCGGCCCTGACCAAAACTCCACCCCGGCGCGAACGCAAAGGAAAGATATGGCCGGGACGCACCAGATCTTCCGGCTTACTTTGGGCATTAATTAAAACTTCAATGGTCCTGGCCCGGTCATGAGCCGAGATGCCCGTACTGATCCCCTCGGCGGCATCCACGGAGATCATCCAAGCAGTTTTAAAAGGATCCCCATTGCCGGCTCCTAAGGTGTTCTTAAGCATGGGATCCAGCTCCAAAAAACGCAACCTCTCCTCCTCCATGGGTGCACAAATCAGGCCTCGGCCAAATTTCGCCATAAAGTTAATATTCGCGGATTTAACGCTGGAGGCGGCCATCACTAAATCACCCTCGTTCTCACGATCTTCATCGTCAACGACAATCACCATTAATCCGGCTTTTAAATCTTCTATAATTTCTGGGATAGTATTAAACATTTATCTTTTGCCTACAAAGGCACATCCGCTCTGCGCTACCTAGCGCATACCGGCGCAATTTTCGCCACCTGGCAAACACCCGCGCAACATGCGCTACCTAGCGCACACCAACGCAATTCCTTTAGGCGTTGGGTGCCAATTAGCGCGGGGTGCCTTATTAGGCGCCGGGTAAATAAAAAACCCGAAACAGAATCTCCGGGCAGTTTAATTTTAATCTTTTTCCATCTGGACTCTAACCATCGGCCCTGGAATCTCACCAGATCTGCTGACACTAAATTTAGCGCCTGCTCGCGGGCTTTTACACTCGGCGTTAAAGGAAACGCTGGTGCGCGCTTTCTGCGCGACCGCCGGTAAGGATTTTCACCTTGCCCCAAAGATTAATTACTCATTAGTTTAACAGAGAAAACTAGCTTGTCAATATATTTAAAACAGCTATAATATCAACTATGTTTAAGCAAATCACCCGGCAAATTCATCATCAGCTTACTAACCAAAAAAAAACCATTTCCGTTGCCGAATCCTGTACCGGAGGCCTGCTTTGTAGCCTTTTAACCAGTTTAGCGGGATCTTCAAATTATTTTATTTTAGGCGTCGTTACCTATAGCAACAAATCTAAAGAGAGGATATTGGGTATCCCGGAAAAAACAATTGCTAAATACGGAGCAGTTTCAGCCCAGGTGGCCAGATTAATGGCTCAAAACATCCGAAAAAAAACATCAACTGACTGGGGCCTGAGCATTACGGGAATTGCCGGGCCATCAGGAGCAACTCCTGACAAATCCGTAGGGACAGTCTATATCTGTCTATCCGGAAAGAATAAAAATATCTGCCGCAAATTTAATTTTTCAGGAAATCGCGAAAATATCCGTAAAAAATCCACTCAAAATGCATTGCATCTATTATGCGCGCATTTATCGCCATAAAGCTTCCTTTAGATATTCAAACTGCCCTGGTCAAGATCCAGGATAAATTAAAAACAGCTCTACCTAAGATTAACTGGGTTGCGCCAGCCAATTTGCATCTTTCCTTAAAGTTCCTGGGTGAAATCTCTTTAGAACAGCTTAAAGATACGCAGCAGATAATCGCAGAAATAATTAAAACCACTCACTCCTTCCAGATCAGGCTGGAAACTCTGGGTGTTTTCCCTAATTGCCGGCTAGCGCGAATAATCTGGATAGGCACTCCTCAGGCGCCCATCCCACTAAAGCAGCTGGTCGAACAACTGGAAAAAAAATTACTGCCCTTAAAAATACCTAAAGAACAACACATCTTCCAGACGCATATTACCCTGGGGCGCCTAAAATACGCCATTATTCCCTCGGTCCTAGAAAAAGAGTTGAGTGGCCTAAAAGACAAAATAAATGATATGAATTTGAAATTTTATGCCGGAGGAATTACTTTATTTCAGAGCGTGCTTGGCCCAGGCGGGCCAACTTATAGCATCTTAAAAGAAGCGGATTTCTAAGGCTGGTTTTTGAACAGCTAACCTTAGGATCACCTGCAGCACAATATTAGTGTAAATGCCGGCCACTAGATCATCTCCCATTATCCCAAAAGCCCCCTGCCTATTTTGCAGCCTGCCGGCCGGAAATGGTTTAAGGGTATCTAAAATACGAAAAATCAAAAAACCCAGGAAAATTATCTTAAAATCATACGGCACAAAGCTAAGCGCAAGTAACATGCCGGCTACTTCATCAATAACAATACAACCCGGATCTTTTTTATTTAACAACTTCTCCGTGCGGCCGCTGGTGATCAACCCTAAAGCAATGATACCGAGAATAAATAAAAAGTAACCTCCCGTAGAAATGCCGGTTAGCAAATAAAACAACCCTACCCCGGCCAGGCTACCAAAAGTACCGGGCACCAGCGGCAAATAACCGATAAAAAAAACAGTGCTCACCGCTTTAAATAAAAAATCACCTGCTTTTTCAAATCTCATAGACGGGTAATTACTTTACGGTTGCCCCACAGGTAGGATAGCCCGGAATAAAGAGTCAACCCTACGGTAACCAGCATCAGGAAAAAGATCCCCTGGCGAAAGACCTTTTCCCAAGCGGGATTCCAGGTATAATATTTCAATATAATTTCCTTAAGCAAAATAAAACCTAAAATAGAAAAAATAACCGCCATCTGCAGCACTGTCTTATGCTTGCCGGCGCGCGCCGCCGAAAGCACCTTGCCTTTATTTAAAGCAAACAGGCGCATGGAGGTAATTAAAATTTCCCGGGAAACAATAATTACAAACATCCAGGCATCAATTAACTGCAATTGCACAAACGCCGCAAAAGCCGCCAGGACCAGAATTTTATCGGCAATCGGGTCCATCAGCCTGCCGAAATCCGTCACCATATTCAAGCGCTGCGCAATCATCCCGTCAAAATAATCCGATAAAGCAGCCAAGATAAAAACCACCAAGCTGATGGCCTTGGGCCAAAGCCCGTTACAAAATAAAAAAAACATAAACACAAAAGTTAATAGGATTCGCGACATGGTCAGTCGATTGGCAAGATTCATAGTTTTGGCTCCCCCACTAGGTCATACTCTAAAGTATCTATAATTTTTACCCGGATAAATTTTCCGATGCCCAAAGGCTGTTGAGTATTTATATACACTACGCCGTCTACCTCCGGAGCATCACCTTGGCTGCGCCCAATATATGCGCCAGCTTGTTTTTCCTCAACCAGCACCGTAATCGTTTTTCCTAAAAATTTAGCATTTACTCCGGCGGCAATTACCCGCTGCGCGGACATAATTCTATCTAATCTTACTTGTTTTAACGGTTGGGGAATTTGCCCCTTAAAATCATAGGCCGGCGTGTCTTCCTCCCGGGAATAAATAAAAGCTCCCAACCTGTCGAATTTGACTTCTTGAATAAAATCCAGCAGTTCAGTAAACTCTTTTTCCGTCTCCGACGGAAAACCTACGATTAAGGAGGTGCGCAAATAAACCCCGGGAACGGCTTTGCGGATTTTTTTAATTAAAGCCACAATCTCTTCTTTAGTAATCGCCCGATGCATAAGCTTCAGGATGCGATTATTAATATGCTGGATGGGTAAATCAATATATTTACATACTTGAGCGCAAGTAGCTATCAGCTTCAACAGCTGGCTAGTAATCCGCTGCGGATTCAAATATAAAAGACGGATCCATCCGATATCCGGTGCATTACTAATTATTTGGCGCAAAAGATCAGTTAACTTACTCTGGCCTCCAGAATCCATACCAAAACCGGTAATATCCTGGCCGATAATATTTAACTCGGAAATCTTTTCCTGATTAAAACGCTTAACCTTGCCAATAATCGTTGGCACATCCAGGCTCGCCAAACTGCCTTTGATCTTAGGAATTACGCAGTAGCTACACCGGTTTACACAGCCTTCGCAAATTTTTAAATAAGCGTAGTGTTTAGGGGTTAAAGCAAACCTTTGTGATTCATGGTTTAGCCCCAGCGTTCCCACAAAAGCATCCACTTCCGGTAAATCTTTGGCTAAATTTTTATAACGCTGCGCCAGGCAACCGTAAACAATTATTTTTTTAATCTTTCCTTGTTTTTTTAGCTGGATAAGATCCAAAATGGCATCAATAGATTCGCGCTTTGCCTCTTGGATAAAAGCACAGGTATTTACTAAAACTACCTGTGCGCAAGCTAAATCCCCAACAATGGAATAATTTTTAAAATTAAGCCGCCCGGCAAGAGCTTCAGCATCCACCAGGTTTCGAGGACAACCTAAACTTAAGATTCCTATTTTTTGTTTCATCTGGAAGTTTTCAAGCCGTCTTTATTAATCACCACATTCTTTAAAGACTGCCCGTGCCGGCCAAGATTAGCAAAGCGCTGGTCATTAACCTGCAGCTCTACTGCTCCGGCATCCCCCAGAGACAATTCAACTTTTTCCTTGGCCTGCCAGGTTTCGCTGCGGCCGCGGGCCAGCACGCCATGAAAAACAACCTTCCCGTCGACTTTAGCCGAAATCCAGGATTTACCGCGCGCAAAGATACCCAAAGTAAACCCGGGAGTTAAATCTTTATTAATTTTAGTTTGCGCAACAGGCGCCTTAGGGGCAACCACCGGCATGGAAATCTTAACCTTTTCTAACCGGCTCCTCTTAGGCCGCGAAGAAACAAACTTGATTAAATTACCCACTAAAAATATAAAAATAAATATGCTAGCGGAAATTATAATTATTTTCTTTAAATTCGCCGGAGGCTTGATCGCACCCAACTTGAGGGAAGCGTCTTTGATAAAAGAAGATCTCTTTTCAATCCGCGATCCAATTGGTCTACCCACAGCGGCATTTAAAGACGGCTTCTGCAACTGAGCGCTTTGACCGATGAACTCTTTAGCCTCCAACCCCAGATAACTGCAATAAATCTTAATGAAGCCCTTGAGATAAATCGGGCTCAGATTAGAAATACTGTCTCCTTCAATCGCCCGCAAAACATTAAGATGAATTTTAGTTTTCTTCTGGACATCCTCTAAACTTAATCCTCTCTCCTGGCGAATCTTCTTTAGCCGAGAACCGGCTGTTTCGATATTCATCCCGCTCCCTCTTTTTTAAATGTTTTAATTTTCCGCCACCTGGCGGACACCGGCGCAATACCAATCAGCGCCGGGTGTAAGCCACCTGGCGGACACCGGCGCAATCGGCCACGAGGCCGCACCAACGCAATACTCACCACAAGGTGACACTGGCCCAATTCCACTCTGGGCCAGGTGCTAATTAGCGCCAGGTGCCTACTTATCCACGGCATTACCGCCTGTTAAATCCTTAAGCCAAGCCTCCCGGTCAACTAAAATCCTGCGCGGCTTACTTCCTTCAAACTGGCCCACTAGCCCTTCCATCTCCATCATATCAATAATGCGCGCAGCACGCGTATATCCTAAGCGCATACGCCTCTGCAATATAGAAACCGAAGCCTGATTACTTTCCATGATTACGCGCACCGCTTCATCATAAAGTTCATCCTTATCGCCGCTGGTTAAATTATTTTTCTGCTGCTCCTTAAGGATTTGGTCATCATAAACCGGTTCGCCTTGCGCCTTGATAAATTCTACCACTCGCTCAATCTCGGCATCTTTAACCAAAGCCCCCTGGATACGGACGAGCTCTTCTTTCCCGGGCTGTAAAAATAACATATCTCCTTTGCCCAATAAAGCCTCTGCGCCATTGCTATCCAGCACCGTTCGTGAATCGACTTTAGAAGCCACTTTAAAAGATACGCGCGCCGGTAGGTTAGCTTTAATTACTCCGGTAATTACATCCACGCTTGGCCGCTGCGTAGCTAAGATCAAATGTATCCCGACTGCCCGCGATAACTGCGCCAGGCGCGTAATTGCATTTTCAATCTGATCACGGGCCACGCTCATTAAATCCGCAAATTCATCTACAATCACAATAATATACGGGATCTTCTCCTGCTTTTCATTATAAGCCTCAATATTCCTGATTCCGGCTTTAGATAAAAGCACGTAGCGCGACTCCATCTCCGAGACCACCCAATTAAGAGCCACCGCTGCCTTCTTAGCGTCGGTAACTACCGGACACAAAAGATGCGGCAGGCCGTTAAAAGGCATTAGTTCTACCATCTTGGGGTCAATCATTAAAAATTTTAGATCATTTGGAGACCCCCGGAAAAGCAACGACAAAATACAAGTATTCACGCAAACGGTTTTGCCGCTACCGGTAGTTCCGGCAATCAACAGATGCGGCATATCATCTAAATCGCCAAATACGCTGCGGCCGGTAATATCCTTACCTAAAGCAATAGTCAAGGGCGATCTCTGCTTATGATACTCCGTAGAAGTAAGTAAATCCTTAATACAAACTAAACTGCTCTGCAAATTAGGCACTTCTACGCCCACCCTGCCTTTACCCGGAATAGGAGCAATAATCCTAATCGACTGGGCTTTAATGGCTAAAGCAATATCATCGCTTAAATTCTCAATCCGGTTGATCTTTACTCCGGCCGCCGGTTCCAATTCATAGCGCGTAATTACCGGGCCGCGGATAATATCGGTAACCTTAGCTAAAATACCGAAATCTTCCAAAGTGTTTTCCAATATTCTGGCGCAATCCTCCAGGTCCTCTTTTATTTGTTTAGTATCCGCCGCAGGCGGCTCATCTAATAAATCTACGGAAGGTAATTGATAATCGCCGATTTTTAAATCTTTCCCCTTATGAGCCTGGCTACTGGAAAAAGCGCCTTCGCTTGGCGGGCGAGTTTTAATTTGGATCTTTGCCTTGGACCCGCTAGACTCCTGCGGTATAAAAATTTTAGGTTTTGATATGCCGGCCGGCGGCTCTTGTTTCTTAGGGAAAAAACTATTTTTACTATTAAAATTTGATTTAACCTTAACCGCAGCAGCTTTTTGTTTTTTAGAAAAAAGCGCAACTCCTAAAAAAATAGATCTTACTTTCTCGGTTAATTTAAGAAAAAGCGAAGAGATCAAAATCTCCGTCACTAAAGCCAGGGAGAGAATAATAAAAGTAATAAAAATAATAAAACCACCCAGGCGGCTAAAATAGGTGGTGATAAAATTGGCCGTAAGCGCCCCGAAAAATCCGGCCAGCTGGAACCTTAAGCTGTCATTATTTTGATTAAACATGCCGATCAGCGAGCTGATGGAAACCAGCAGCACAAACATGCCTAAAATCCGCGCCAAACTTAAGTAAGGCTTATCCTGACGGAAATACTTTACGCCCAGCATGATGATGAGAAACGGGATGACGAAACTAGAGATGTTGCCAAAAAGTAATACGATTAATCCGGCCAGATAGGCGCCGAAAACTCCCAGGAAATTTTTAGGGGGGAAATTAGGAGCTGAGGTGTAAAAAACAAGGTCCAGGCGGTCAAAGCGAATAAGGCTGACTAAAACCATCAGCCCTACTGCTACTAGAACAACGCCTTTAACCTCATTAATTCTTCTTTCTCTCACTTCTAGAATTAACTGTTTTGCTGCGGTGCTACAGGCGGCGGTATTTCAGCCTGTTTTTTGCTTAAATTAATCCTACCCAGTTCGTCAATGCCGATAACCTTGACCTTAAATTCATCACCCACCTTAACCACATCTTCAATTTTCTTAACAAAGGTGGCCGACAGCTCGGAGACGTGCACCAGCCCCTCTTTACGCGGAGCCAGCTCTACAAATACGCCAAATTGCATAATCCGTTTTACTTTACCAAAATAAATTCTGCCCACCTCTACTTCATCGGTGATCGCTCTAATCATTTTAATCGCCGCATCGGATTTAGCCGCATCCACGGAGCCCACTAAAACCGTTCCGTCATCTTTAATATCAATGCTAGCTCCGGTAGAAGCAATAATGGCCTTAATCGTCTTGCCTCCCGGGCCGATAAGTTCGCCGATCTTTTCAGTATTAATCTTTAAAACATCGATCCGTGGGGCAAAACTGGAAAGTTCTTGGCGAGGGCTATTTAACGCCGCGCTCATTTTATCTAAAATAAATAACCTTCCTTCTTTGGACTGCGCCAGGCATTCACTAAGCAGCTCCAGCGAAATCCCGGAGTTTTTAAGATCTAATTGTACCGCCGTAATTCCCATACGGGTTCCGGCAACCTTAAAATCCATATCCCCAAAATGATCCTCTAATCCGGCGATATCCGTTAAAATTGTTGTCTTATTGCCTTCTTTAACTAAACCTAAAGCCACGCCACCTACTGCTTCTTTAATCGGGACTCCGGCATCCATTAACGATAAAGTAGCCGCGCAAACCGAAGCCATACTACTGGAACCGTTGGACTCCAAAATTTCAGAGACAACCCTGACCGTATAAGGGAACTTCTCTTTTGACGGCATGACCGCCAAAAGCGCCTTTTCCGCTAAAGCCCCATGGCCAATTTCGCGCCGCCCCGGCGAACGAACTGGGCGCGTTTCACCGACGCTAAAAGAAGGAAAATTATAATGTAACATAAAAGACTTCTTTTTATCCCCATCCAAAGACTCAATCAATTGTTCATCTTGTCCCGTACCTAACGTGGTCACCGCTAAACTCTGCGTTTGTCCACGCGTAAAAAGGCTTGAGCCATGGGTACGCGGAAGCACGGAAACCTCACAACTGATCTCCCGAATCTGCTTAAAAGAACGCCCGTCGATACGCCGGCCTTCATCCGAAATCATTTTACGCACCTGCTTTTTCTCTACTTCGTGCAGGCCAGCATAAATATCCAAAGCCAAAAACCCTTCTGCCGTTAACTGAGCTTCCAGCTCTTTAGTCAACAAAGCTACCTGCTCTTCACGCTCTTCCTTTTTGCTTAATTTATATACCTTGGCTAATTTCTCCTGTGAAAGCGCTTCAATCTTATGCATTAAAGCCGGGTCAATTAATTTAAGCTCCACGTTAGCTTTGGGTTGGCCGTAAAGCCGGCTAAATTCTTCCTGCAAAGCCAGAATAGGCTTTAAGCTATCCATTCCAAATTTTACCGCTTGAAAATATTCTTCTTCGGAAACCTCTTTGGCTTTAGACTCCAGCATAACTACGCCATTGCTATTGCCGGCCACCACCACCTCTAAATCCGCGCTCTCAATCTGTGCATAGGTAGGATTCAACACCAATTCATTATTTATTCTGGCTACCCGGCAACTGGCTAAAGGGCCATTAAAAGGAATATCTGAAATAGACAAGGCGGCGCTGGCCCCGATCAACGCCAGGACATTCGGGTCATTCTCTCCGTCGCTGGAAAGCACCATCGCCATCACCTGAACTTCATTTAAGAATCCTTCGGCAAATAACGGACGAATGGGCCGGTCAATCAGGCGGCTGCCTAAAATTTCATTTTCGGAAGGTCTACCCTCACGTTTAAAAAATCCTCCGGGAATCCTGCCGGCAGCATAAGTCTTCTCCTGATATTCAACCGTCAGAGGGAAAAAATCCTGCCCCTCTCTAATCGAGCTAGACATACAAGCAGTAACCAAAATAACGGTTGCTCCGTAGGTAATCGTCACTGAACCATTGGCCTGCTTAGCTAATCTGCCCGTCTCTATAATAAGGTCGTTTTTACCAAATTTAATTTTTAAGCTTTTATTTTGCATGATCACTCTTTCTTTTTTATGGATTGACTCTTGGGGGTTTACTTCCTCAAGCTAAGCTTTCCCAGTATCTCTTCGTACTTTTTCATATCTTTATCCTTGAGATACTTGAGAAGTCTACGGCGCCTACTCACTAATAGCAGCAACCCGCGGCGAGAATGGAGATCCTTTTTATGCGATTTAAAATGCAGCCCTAAATCATTGATTCTTTCGGTTAAAATCGCTATTTGCACCTCAGCGCTTCCCGTGTCTCTGGCGTGCACCTTAAAATCGTCAATTAATTTTGCCTTTTGTTCCTTAACCAAAACCAATTTTCCACCTCCTTTTCTTAATGATTATACCTTATTAATACCGCAAGTCAACAGGTTAATCCCAATAAAATTTGATCAACCAACTTAACCGGTAGCCAATAACTTAACTTATACGCTGGCTTATTTTTTAGCTAACAGCTCGATTAATTTATCCAACTTCTGAATTACTAACACGCTAAAAACCACAAACCAAATCGTTAAAACCAATGAAATCAACCCACCGATAAAACTTGCGCCGGTTACCATGTTAACCTCCTTTCCCCCGTTCGCTAACGCTCCGGGGAACTGCGTTAAATAAAACTAAAAAATGTTTGGTGCTTGTCCTGGCTCGCTACACTCGCCAGGACTGCGCTAGATAAAAGCTATAAGGAACTTGTTTTAAGTTTAGAATTTATTTATTGTAACATAAGAAAATGTTTATGCAACTTCAATCTCATTAATTTTTCTACGCACCGACTTCTTTTGCGACTGGCGGCGCTTATCCTCTAAAATTTTTATTTTGATACTTTTGGGCTTCTGACGATTCCGGCGCATAACCTTAGCCCTAAAGGACTGCCTCTGCAAATTATCCTGTTGAATTTTATGTTCAATTTTACTCAAGAGGATATGCCGGGCTAAAGAACGATTTAAGAGTTGCGAACGCTGGCGCTGGCATTTTACTTCCAGGCCGGTAGGCAAATGTTTTAAATAAACACAGGTTGAGGTCTTATTAACATTCTGCCCGCCGGGGCCGCTGGAGCGGATAAAACTTTCCACGATATCCTCTTCTTTCACCCCCAAAAGCGCCATTCTTTTTTCCAGGGTCTGGTTTTTCTCCGCAATCACCGGCATCTCTAGATTACTCCTTCTGGCCTAACTAGCCGACAGAGATCTCTTGGTCGATATTTTTGATTAGCTTATCCAAATCTTTGACCAGCGGAACAGGAAGCAATTTTAGTACCGCCACCTCTTGTTTAAGCAGGCGTAGCTGTCCAAGCAGCCTCTTTAAAACTGCCCGGCTTCTTTGCTCTGAAGCTTCTGGCGGGTCAGACTCCCGCCTCTGACGCAAGATTACCCCTAAATTCTTTTTAATCTCTTGAGGGTCTCTTCCTTGTTCAAAGATCTCTTTTTTTAAGTCGCGATAATCATTCTCATCCAAGCTTTTATTGTTCTTGGCCTGGCGCAAAATATTAACCGATTCGTAGTTGGGCAGCTGGGCAGGCTGGGCGGAAGCGGCATATTCATCTTTTAAATATTGCGGTTCCTCTTTCTCCAGAAAATAATATGATTTGAGCAGTTTAATCGCGGTTAGTTTGCGAATGCCGATCTCCCGACTGACATAAATATCAAAGTTCACATACCCCCACTCCTTATACGTCTTGTCTTTGTAGACGCAGTACAAAGAACGGCCCAATTCAATCCAGGAGCATTTAAAATTCTTGGCGCTCTCTAAAATATGATAACGCAAAGAATTAATATCTAAATTCTCCATTTTTGCTTCAATGTTCTTAACCGATTTTGATACATTCAGCGGCATTCAAACCCCTCCTTTTAGGACGCAGAAAGAATAAGCCGCCTTTAGTATCAATCCTGAACAAAGTTGGGGGGTTGATTTAATCTCTTCCATTCGCTTAAAATCTCTCTAATTGCCAAAAATACCTTTTAACTCTTTGCCTAGCCCCTTATATTGATCAATAAGGTTACTTACCTTCTCAATTAACTGCTCAGGCGGCTGATTCGCCAGGTTTTTGGTTGCCGCTTTTAAAATTATCTTTTGCAATTTTTCTTGATTCAAAGACGGATTATCCAACTGGGTATCAATATCAAACTCCAGTCGTAAATTACCTTTAGGG
>JAZDLL010000004.1:0-10586 GCA_043802105.1 Candidatus Omnitrophota bacterium | reverse complement strand
TTCGCTTAGTTTGACTCCTCCTGGCTCACGCAGATAAATTACTTTAGCCCCTTTAGTCTTAAGATAGCTAAAAAGCATCTCTGACTGCGTGCTCTTGCCGCAACCCTCAGAACCTTCAAATGTAATAAATTTACTTTTCATTTAAATTTTAGCGGGGCCTGTCTTGGGTGTTTTCTGGCGCTGACGCGCTACGAAAACACCCAAGCCACCCGCTATAATTTCCTTCTCCAAGTCGGACCGTCTTTAGTATCTTCTATAATAACGCCTTTTTCTTCAAGACGCTTACGAATTTCATCAGCCTCTTTAAATTTCTTTTCGAGCTTATAATTCTTTCTTAGTATAACCAAGGAACATACTTCCCCATCTGACACTTCCGTAAGCATTTCCTCGAGAAAACTAAAACCAAGAATATCAGACATTTTACGCATAGTATCTAAAGCATAAGGCAATCTGATACTTTCATCATAATCTTTGTTAGCGTCTAAAATTTTATTACATCTATTAATCATATCAAATAAAACCGACAGAGCCCGCGGCGTATTGAAATCGTCATCCATATATTTTATAAACTGTTCTTTAAAAGGATCCAAATATCCACCACCGTCTTCAATAGTCTCGCTTAAGCTATAGCCTCCGGGAGCTATCCCACCATACTTGTTTTCTAGTCTTTTCTTAAGAATAATGATTCTCTCATAAGCCTGCTTGGCTTCCTGAACCTTTTCCTCGGTATAATCAACCGGATGAAGATAATGCGTAGACAAAAATAGCAATTTTAAATAATCCGCATTTTTATATTTATCCAAAAAATCTTTTACGGTAATAAAATTGCCTAAAGATTTAGCCATTTTCTGGCCATTAATAGTCAACAGGCCGTGATGTATCCAGTAGCGGGCGAATTTTTTACCGGCGCCTTCAGATTGAGCAATCTCATTCTCATGATGGGGAAAGATAAGGTCGATTCCGCCTCCGTGAATATCAAATTCGTCTCCTAAAATATCTGAGCTCATCACCGAACACTCAATATGCCAGCCTGGCCGGCCACGTCCCCAAGGGCTATCCCAGGCAGGCTCTCCAACTTTGGCGGCTTTCCATAAAGCAAAATCCAGCGGATCATTCTTCTTTTCACCCAGAGCAATTCTTGCCCCGGATTCCATTTTCTCTATCGCCTGGTTAGATAATTTGCCGTACCCCTTGGCTTTTTTAATATCAAAATATACATCGCCTTCAGAAACATAAGCGCAGCCCTTTTCAATAAGAGAGCTGATAAATTTCTGCATCAAAGGATTATTTTTCGTTACATATTCGGTTGCCTTCGGCTCCACATCCGGTTCCAGAATGCCCAAGCTTTTCATGTCTTCATGGTAAAGATCAAGATACTTGGTAGCAACCTTTCCAACTGCCGTGTTTAAATCTTCACCCTGAAACTCTACTTGTGCTTTATTAATAATTTTATCATCGACATCAGTTACGTTTCTGACAAATTTAACCTCATACCCTTTATACTTTAAATATCTCCTGATTACGTCAAATACGTATGCACTCCTGGCATGCCCGATATGCGGTTGATCATAAACCGTCGGTCCGCAGACATACATCTTAATCTCTTTCGGCTTTAAGGGATTTAAGAGAATAAGTTCTTCTTTTTTTCTAGAAAGGGAATTATATATAAAAATGGGCATGGAGGAACACCTTATTTCTTCTCTAAATCCTTAACTCTATCCTGCAGTTCTTCAATGGTCTGCATAATCGGATCCAGAATCCGGGCATGATCCAAGCTGATATCCATCTTCTTGCCATCCTGCTTAGTAATCCTGCCAGGAACGCCGACCACCGTAGAGTTCGGCGGGACATCTTTAATCACTACCGCATTTGCTCCGATATAAGTATTATCTCCGATCACAATATTGCCCAGAACTTTGGCTCCGGCGCCGATTACCACATTATTACCAACCGTAGGATGGCGCTTGCCTTTAACAATCCCGGTGCCGCCTAAGGTTGAACCTTGATAAAGCAAGACATCATCTCCCACAATCGTCGTCTCTCCGATCACTACCCCCAAACCATGGTCAATAAAGAAACGCTTGCCGATTTGAGCCCCTGGATGAATTTCAATTCCGGTAAAAAACCTGGCAACCTGAGACAGAAAACGTGCCAGAAAGAATAACTTCACTTTGTAGAAAAAGTGCGCAATCCGGTAACAAATTAAAGCATGCAGCCCAGGATAAAGTAAAATTATTTCCAGAAAACTCTTCGCCGCCGGGTCTCTTTTTTGCGCGGCCTTGATATCGGCATAAAAAAATAGCCAGATTAACGCTAGCTTAACTATAAAAATAATTAGCAATATAAATATAATATTGATCAGATAAATCATGTTAGTCCTCTCTAGTTAAAGAAGCGCTCGCCCAACAGGAAATTGCTTCCCGGCGGCCCACTGCGCCCAAACCCTCGTTAGTTTTTGCCTTAATGTTTAAAGCCTCTTGCCCAATACCCAGAAGCTCACAAATCTTTTCCTTTATTTGTTTCTTAAAAGGCAGCAGTGTAGGCTCCTGAGCAATAATAATTACATCCAGGTTATTGATTTTATAACCGCTCTTAACCACCAGTTCATTGACTCTCTTTAGTAGCTGGCTGCTAGCAATCCCCTGATATTTAGGATCGGTATCCGGGAAATGTTCTCCGATATCCCCCAGCGCTAAAGCGCCCAATAAGGCATCGCAAAGCGCATGAATCAGCGCATCCCCGTCAGAATGCCCCAGCAGACCCTTAACATAAGGGATCTCTACTGCCCCTAAAAACAGCTTTCTTCCCTGCACCAGACGATGAATGTCATAACCTATCCCCACTTTAAATTGCATATGGCCACCTCTTGGCAATTAATCCGGCCAGCAGCAAATCTTCGGCTGTCGTAATTTTAATATTTTCATACCTGCCCTGGACCAGCAACACCGGCTGGCCTAATTTTTCAATTAAAGAAGCATCATCGGTAACTTTACCTGCGGCGTACTTTTTATACGCCAGCATAATCAGCTCCTTCTTAAAAACCTGGGGGGTCTGCACCTCCCAAAGATTATTGCGATCCAAAGTTCCTTTAACCAGATTATTTTTTCTAGAAAACTTAATCGTAGCTTTAGGCTTAACAGCCGCGATGGCGGAACCGGTTTTTTTAGCCGCCCGGACAACTTTAGCTATGGTTTCCCGGTCAATAAACGGCCGGGCGCAGTCATGGATTAATACCCAATCGCTTTTGCCGCTAACCATTTTAAGGCCGTTATACACTGAATCCTGCCGCCGCCGGCCGCCTAAAACCACGCTTTTAATTTTCTTAAAAGCATAATTCTTGATTAGCCGATTAACGGGCCGCTGATTTTTAGGATTAACCACCACAATAATTTCCCGGACATCCGGATGATTATCTAGGGTTTTCAAAGAATAAACGATAGCCGGCAATCTCCCGATTTTTACTAAAGCCTTCGGGACCGGGGCGCCTAACCGCCTGCCCTGGCCGGCTGCTACAATAATTGCACTAAGCATTATTTCTCAATCTTAGTAAAAATCATCCTGCCGGCCTGGGTCTGCAGTACGCTGGTCACCGCCACTTTAACATCCTGGCCGATTAAGCGCCGGGCATCCTCCACCACCACCATCGTGCCGTCATCTAAATAACCCACCGCCTGATTATGCTCCTTGCCTTCCTTGATCAGCTTAATATGCATCTCCTCACCCGGAAAAACTACCGGCTTAAGAGCGTTAGCCAATTCATTGATATTTAGAACCTTAATCCCCTGGATGCTGGCCACCCGGTTTAAATTAAAATCTACCGTAAGAATCTTAGCCTCCAGCAGCTTAGCTAATAAAACTAATTTCGCATCCACTTCCGAGGTCTCCGAAAAATCCTGTTCATGTATCGTAATATCCATCCCCGGCTCATTTTGGATAGTATTGAGTATCTCTAAGCCCCGCCTGCCTCTTTGACGTTTAATCGGGTCGGTAGAATCGGCAATCTGCTGTAATTCCCTAAGCACGAATTTGGGAATAATTACTTTGCCCCCTAAAAAACGTGTTTTACAAATATCCACAATCCTTCCGTCAATAATCACGCTGGTATCCAAAAGAATCACGTCCTGTGACTGATCCTGCCGGCGCAGGCGCACATAAGGAATAATAATATTAAATTCATCTTTTCCGCGTAAAGCCATCACCATCCCCAAATAACAAAAGATCAAGGTTAACCCCACCCTAATCCTGGAAAGTGTATTGGCATCCATCGCCGCCAAGCTAAAAGCGTCCCCCACTAGCTTAGCCATAATCAGGCCTAAAATTAATCCGAATACCGCGCTGGATAAACCGCTGACCGAAACTTTACGTAAACCTACTTCCAACAGGATCATCACGATCGCCGCCAGGCCTCCGATAGCTATGCCGATGAAACCATTACCTCCCTCCGGCAACGCCGTCTGATAGCCGATAAACATACTGCCTAAAACAAATAAAAGCCGCGCTAATAATAAATTCATTTTTCCCCCTCCGGATGCGGTTTAACTGATGGAGTTAAGATTGAGCACCTTAAATTTTCTAATGGCGAAATACTTTGCAGCCATACTAAGTCTGCTGTTTTTGGCTGCAAAGTATGATATCTAAAGCTTCCTTTAAAGTAGAGACGGCAATAATCTCCATCTCGGATTTTTTAAGTTTAAGATTCTTAATGCTATTTTTCGGTAGAATACAATGCTGGAAACCCAACTTCTCTGCTTCATTTATACGCGTAAGCACCGAAGAGATACTCCGGATTTCGCCGCTTAAACCCACCTCCCCTAAAACTACCGACCGGGGTATCACCACCTGGTCACGAAAGCTAGAGGCAATCACCGCACACACCGCTAAATCCGCTGCCGGGTCTTCTATTTTAATGCCACCGGCAACATTAATAAAGATATCTTCCGCTTCTAAAGCCAAACCCAGGCGCTTCTCTAAAACCGCCACCAATAAAGAAAGCCGGTTAAAATCAAAACCCTGCGCCCGGCGCCGGGCATAACCAAAGCTGCTTCTGGAGACTAAGGATTGGATCTCTACCAACAGAGGCCGCGTCCCCTCCAAAATCGAAGTGACCACCGTGCCGGAGACATTAACCGGCCGCTCGGCAAGAAAGATCTCCGAAGGATTCTTTACTTCCATTAAACCGGCGGAGGCCATTTCAAACACCCCGATTTCATTGGTCGAACCAAACCTGTTTTTCACTGCCCGCAATATTCTATAGATAGCAAAACGGTCGCCTTCAAAATACAGCACGGTATCTACGATATGCTCTAAAACGCGCGGACCGGCTAAGGTGCCTTCCTTGGTCACATGACCAATAATAAAAATAGAGGTCCCCGTAGTTTTAGCCAACTGGGTAAGGGCTCCAGCGCATTCTCTGACCTGACTAACGCTGCCGGGAGAGGAACTAATCCCGGGATCAAAGATAACCTGAATAGAATCAATCACCACTACCTGGGGCTTTAATTTTTTTATATATTCAATAATTAAAGATAGGTCTGTCTGGTTAACAATATACAGATTATCGCTTCCCGACTCCCCTAAACGCTTAGCGCGTAGCTTAGTTTGGGCCACCGATTCTTCGCCGCTAACATAAAGCACGCTGATGCTCTGTTTAGTTAAATGATTCGAAACCTGTAAAGAGATCGTAGATTTCCCTACACCGGGATCTCCGCCGATTAAAATCACCGATCCCTTAACAATCCCGCCGCCTAAGACCCGGTCCAGCTCGACAATATTAGTTTTTAACCTATCTTCATCTTTAGAGACCACATCCCTTAAAAGAACCGGGCCGTCTTTATATAAGCTGACCCTCTCTGGGGTGCCGGAGGAAACCGGAGTATAATCTTCTTCACTAAAAGAATTCCAGCTGCTACAATCCGGGCAGCGGCCTAACCATTTAGGCGACTGATAGCCACAGCTTGAACAGCTAAAAACTGACCTAGTCTTCATTATTTTTTTTCTTTAGTTTTAATCAACAGCTTCCAGGGATTTTTGCGCACATCCGTAACCAAAGCGTCTAATTCATTATAAACCTTATCATCATAAAGCAGCTTGCCTAAAGTACCTTCTTTATTCATAATTTTTGTAATCCCGGTATTCAAATTCCCCATTATATCTTGGGCCTTGCTGAATAACTCATGCGTAGGCACGGGGTCAACTCCGATCAAAGACTGGTTTTCTTTAAGTATATTAGAGTAATCCTTCCCGGGCATGATCTCTACATATTTTTCGCCTAACAAGCCTAAAGTATTTACCCAGACGGTCGAGTCAGCCGGCACCCGGACAATGTCCCTAACCCAAACCTCCAGACAGACATCCGAACGGTTCTCGGCGGGCTTAGGCTGAAGAATTATCTTCTTGACCTCTCCCACATCCACCCCGGCGAAACGTACCGGCGCACCGATCTTTACCCCATTCACAAAATGAAAGATAAGATTAATCCGGTACCCTGAACTCCAGGTCTTGAATCCGCCGATCGACAATATAAAAGTAACTAAGATAATTAAACCGATAAAAACAAAAGTGCCCAGCTTTAGCTCTAATTTAGTTTTCCCAAAGATCATTTAAGCCTCCGTTTATTTAGAAATATCCACTGCTTCCGTTATCGGCCCCTTAGAGAGACCATTAATAAACTGGTGCACTATCGGGTCATGCGTATGTTGAATCTGTTCCGCCGTGCCCTCGAGAATTATTTTTCCTTCATACATCATGGCAATCTTATCCGCAATGTGATAAGCGCTTTTCATATCATGGGTAACCACCAGGGAAGTAACCTGCAACTTATCGTGCAGTGAACGAATAAGCTCATTAATACTATCGGCGGTAATCGGATCCACTCCGGTAGTCGGTTCATCATAAAGAATAATTTCAGGTTTTATACAAATTGCCCGCGCTAAAGCTACGCGCTTCTTCATCCCCCCGCTTAATTCTGAAGGCATCAGATTACCAATCCCGCCTAAGCCCACCAAAGACAAGGATTCCTCTACGCGCTCTGAGATTTCTTTACGGCTTAAGCGGGTATGCTCCGTTAAACCAAAACCCACGTTTTCACTCACATCCATCGAATCAAAAAGAGCTCCACCCTGAAAAACCATACTGATCTTTGCTCGCAGCGCAACTAACTCCAACTCTTTTAATTTAGCAACTTCGCGACCTTGGACTAAAACCTTGCCCCCATCCGGCCTTAATAACCCGACGATATGTTTAAGCAAAACGGATTTTCCGCAACCGCTCCTGCCGATAATTACGCAAGTCTGGCCAGTGGCTACCTCTAAACTTAATTCATTCAAAACTAAGTTAAAATTAAATTTTTTACTTAAACGCTGTATTTGAATCATACTTTTTTAAGGAAAAATAAAATAAAACAGCGCGGTGATTAAACAGTCCGCAGCCAGAATCATCAAAAAACTAAAGACTACTGAACGCGTAGTGGCCCGGCCTACACCTGCTGCTCCGCCATCCACATTAAAACCTTCATAGCAGCTAACCAGGGCAATCACCATGCCAAAAACCAAAGATTTAAATAATCCCGTACTTAAATCTTTATAAGCTAAAGCAGAGAAAGTCATGTTCATATACATGCTACTGGTAATCCCCAGCTTGACTACACAAATAAAATAGCTTCCCAGGATGCCGACAATATTGGCATAGATCGTAAGCAAAGGCAACATTATCGCTAAGGCTACAAAACGCGGCACCACCAAATACTTTACCGGATTAGTGGCCAGAGTTTCTAAAGCATCGATCTGCTCGGTCACCTGCATAGAACCCAACTCTGCGGTATTAGCCGCCCCCACTCTTCCGGCCACAATCAAAGCCGTAATTACCGGGCCCAGTTCCCGCACGATAGCTAAAGCTACTAGGCTGGCGATATACATCTCCGAGCCGATACGCTGCATAAAATAACCAAACTGCAGCGCGAAAATAAAACCGATGAACAAAGCCACCACCGAAACAATGGGCAAGCTATCATAGCCGGCTTTTTTGGACTGTTCAACAATCTGGCCGTATTTATAGGGCGGTTTAAAGGTTTGATATACGGTCTGGACTGTTAAACTGGCTAAACCGCCGAAAAAATACATAAAAGAAAGTATTTTGCGGCCCAGGTCCATAAAAAATAGATTAAACATTATTCAAAAATAAGCTCTTGATTTTTACGCGCCACTTTAATCAAAGAGCCCTCCTTATATTTCTTGGAAATAATCTCACTGGCTAAAGAATCCTCCAGAAATCTTTGGATCGTTCTTTTTAGGGGGCGGGCGCCGAAAACCGGATCAAATCCTTTTTCGATCAACAGCTCCTTGGCCTCTTGAGTAACCTCCAAAAAGATCTTTTGTTCCTTCAAGCGCTCGACTACATAACCGATCTCAATATCAATAATCTTGGTCAAGTCCTCCCGGATTAATTGCCTAAAGACAATAATATCATCGATCCGGTTCAAAAATTCCGGCTTAAAGGCATGCTTAACGGCTTCCAGCAATTTATCTTTCATCTCCTGATAAGTGCCCTCTTCTTTTTGCGACTTAAAACCCAATGAGCCGGTCTTACGGATCAGCTCTGCGCCGACATTGGAGGTCATGATAATAATCGTATTCTTAAAGTTCACCTTGCGGCCGAAGCTATCGGTAAGCCGCCCCTCTTCAAAGACCTGCAGCAGTAAATTAAAAACATCCGGGTGCGCTTTTTCAATCTCATCTAACAGTATAACCGCATAAGGCCTCCGGCGAACCCGTTCGGTAAGCTGGCCGCCCTCTTCATAACCCACATATCCCGGAGGAGCGCCAATTAGCCGGGAAACATTAAACTTCTCCATATATTCGGACATATCCAACTGCAGCAATGCCTCCTCGTCGCCAAACATAAACTCCGCCAATGCCCGGGCTAAAAGAGTTTTGCCCACCCCGGTAGGGCCTAAAAATATAAATGAACCGATCGGCCGCTTAGGATCTTTAATCCCGGCCCGCGACCTGCGCACGGCATTGGCAATCGCCTCAATCGCCTCGTTCTGCCCGACCACTCGCTTATGCAACTCTTCTTCAATCTTAAGTAACTTTTCACTTTCCTTCTCTTCTAATCTAAAAACCGGGATACCCGTCCATTGCGCTAAAATTTTAGCAATATCCTCAGCGCTTACCTCCGGGCGCATTTTATCTTTAGCCTGGCTCCACTCTTTATTTAACCGCTCCAGCTCCTGACGAACCGTACGTTCCTGATCCCGCAGCGAAGCGGCTTTTTCAAAATCCTGGCTCTTAATATAAGCTTCTTTTTCTTTTCTTAAGGACTCCACATTAGCCTCGATGCTCTTGATATTTTCCGGAACAATCAGAACGTTTAAACGGCTCCGCGAGCCGGCTTCATCAATTAGGTCAATCGCTTTATCCGGCATAAACCTGCCGGTGATATAACGGTCGCTTAATATCGCCGCGGCCTCCAACGCTTCATCCTTAAAAGTAACCCGGTGATGCGCTTCATATCTATCGCGCAGGCCTTTTAAAATTTCAATCGTCTGCTCGACCGTAGGCGGCTCCACCATAATCGTCTGGAAACGGCGCTCTAAAGCCGCATCCTTTTCGATGTATTTACGGTATTCGTTTATGGTGGTGGCCCCGATGCATTGCATCTCCCCGCGGGAAAGAGCCGGCTTCATGATATTCGAAGCATCAATAGCGCCTTCAGCCGCACCGGCACCCACTAAGGTATGTAACTCATCAATAAAGATAATTACATCCTGGGAGCGTTTAATCTCCTCCATGATCGCTTTGATTCTTTCCTCAAACTGGCCGCGGTATTTAGTCCCGGCAACCATCAAAGCTAAATCTAAAACTACAATCCTTTTGCCTCTTAAAACCTCCGGAATATTTCCGGCAATGATTAGCTGCGCCAATCCTTCAACAATGGCTGTTTTGCCTACTCCGGCTTCTCCTAAAAGCACCGGATTATTTTTAGTGCGCCGGCTTAAGATCTGAACTACCCGCTCAATCTCCTGCACCCGGTCAATTACCGGATCCAATTTATTCTCCCGCGCCAAAGCCGTAAGGTCCCTGCCAAAAGCATCCAGGGCCGGAGTCTTAGATTTCGAAGCGGCCGGGCCTTGCGGGCTCATCCCCGGCAAAGCTGAACCCAAAAGGCTCATCACTTCATTACGCACAGAATTTAAATCCATGCCCAAATTCAACAATACCTGCGAAGCAATTCCTTCCCCTTCACGGATCAGCCCGAGCAAAAGATGCTCCGTGCCGATATAATTGTGCCCCAGGGAACGCGCTTCCTCCGCCGCCAGCTCTAAAGCTTTTTTGGCCCGCGGGGTAAAAGGAATATCTCCGATAATCTGGGTAGCCGGACCGGGCTGCACCAATTTTTCAATCTCCAGCCTGATATTTTCAAGTGAAACCTCCAGCTTCTGCAATACCGCCGCCGCTACTCCCTCTCCCTCCCGGATTAAACCCAAGAGTATATGTTCGGTACCGATATAATCGTGATTAAAACGCCTGGCCTCTTCCTTAGCTAAAATAATTACTTTTCTTGCCCTCTCCGTAAAACGATTGAACATA
>JAZDLL010000001.1:0-7709 GCA_043802105.1 Candidatus Omnitrophota bacterium | reverse complement strand
TAAAGTTTTCTCCAAAGAAGAACTGGTGGCCCGTTATCATATCTGGGTGCATATGTATAATCTGACCCTGGAGATCGAAGCCAATACCTTAAATGAGATGGTCAATGCTTCGGTGGTCCCGGCCGGGTATAAATACGAGAGATTATTGGCTTCTGCCCTAGATAAATTGGTAAGGCTAAAGAAAAGCGTGGGGTTGAAGGTGAACGCGGCGGCTTTAGCAGATAAGAAGGCGCATTTAAGTGAAGTGGTCTCTAGCATTTATTATGTGCGCAAAAATACCATCACCATGGTTAAATTGCTGGAGAAAGCCAAAGAACTAAATGATGAAAAACGCGCGGAGGTTTATTTTTCCCAGCTTAAGCCTTTAATGGAGCATATTAGAAAACATGTGGATCAGTTAGAATGCGTGGTGGCTGATGATGCCTGGGATCTTCCTAAATACAGGGAAATGCTATTTATTAAATAATATTTAGCGGGTCCTGGCTTAGGTATTTTCTAGCGCTTTAACGCGGCACGCGAAAATACCTAAGCCACCCGCTAATTTATTTAAATAGGCAGCAGGAAAGAGTTTTTTAAGAATAAGTATAGGGGGAATAATTATGAATATCTGGCAGTTAATTAAAGTCGGTGGTTTTACGATGGTCATACTTTTAGCCTCTTCAGTATTATCCATCGGGATTATTTTAGAAAGACTGATTGCCTATCGGCTTAAATCCAGAGTAAAAAGAAAAGATTTTATGTTAAAAATACGCCAGGAGATTAAAAAAAATAGGCTGAATCCGGCCACCGAGATTTGTAAGGATACCAATACGCCTTTTGCCCAGGTAGTTTACGCGGGTTTAAGTTTTTTTGATTGCAGCGAGAAAGAGATCTCTAATAATATGGAACGACAGATTATTATCGAAACCACTATCCTTGAGCGCTTGACCTCGGTGATTGGGACGATCGGAAGCGTTTCGGTTTACGTGGGATTGTTTGGCACGGTTTTAGGGATCATCCGGGCATTCCATGATATTTCTACCAGTGGTTCCGGCGGGATCAGCGTGGTAATCAGCGGAATATCCGAAGCCCTGGCTTGCACGGCTGCCGGGCTTTGCGTAGCGGTTCCGGCAGTAGTTGCTTACAATTATTTTATGAAGAAGATTGACGATTTCATTAAGGATATGGAGCTGGCTGCTTCTGAAACTATGGATTTAATCAGCGCGATAAAAAAATGAGATCTGCCGGCAGAAAACAGAAACTAATGGCGGAAATAAATATTACTCCGTTTACGGATGTAATTTTGGTGCTTTTGATTATCTTTATGATTACTACTCCGCTTATTCTGCAGTCCAATATTCGGGTCAATCTGCCAAGCTCTACCAGCGGGGAGCCTCTGGAACAAACCCGGCAGATCAGCGTGATGGTGACCAATGAAGGCATGATCTATCTGGATAACCAGCCAACTTCCAGAAAGGCGCTTAAGGTGGAGGTTGCTAAGTTGCATCAGGCTAACCCGGAGTTGGAAGTGATCTTATTTTCGGATAGGATGGTTAGGTTCAAAGACCTGGTGGCACTTTTGGATATCTTTAATGAACTGGGCATTAAAAATTTAAATATTGCCACCAAAACAGAATAGTCAAGGTTTACTTGGCTAAAGAATAATTGACAAGCACAGGATTTATGTTAAGCTTATATCTGCTTACAGAGAGGTAGCAGTAGTTAGTAAAACGATAGACGTCCTAAATCCAGTATTGGATATAAGACGTCAATTTTTTTAGACGCTTTGATGCAAAAAGAAGATTTCTATAAAGGGGTAAAAACCGTAGGCTTTGTTTCTTTCATTCCGTTTATCTTGGCCGCCGGGCCATTGACCGGTTATTTTGCCGGGACGTTTTTGCAAAAAAAGTTTAATCTAGCTTCTTATGTAGTACTGATTAGCGTAGGTTTTGGTTTTTTAGTAGCAGTTACCGAAATAGTTAAGATCTTAAAAGCCGTAGCCAAGGTGAATAAAAAATGAGCCAGAATATCGGTGTTTTCGAGCCTCTAAATATCTTTGCTATTCTTGCGGCTAAGTTTCCCGGGAACAGTTTTTTAAAATTTGTGCATCTTTGGGAGAATATCAGCTATTCTCTGGTGATTGTTCTGGTTTTGGGAATTTTAGCTTTTTTTGCTTGTCGAAAAAGAAGCCTGATTCCCGGCAGGCTTCAGGCGGCAGCGGAGTTGATTGTCGAGGGCCTGGATAATTTTGTTTGTGGAATCATCGGGCCCCGGGGGACAAAATTTACCCCTTTTATCGGCACCTTATTTATCTATATTCTTTTTATGAATCTTTCCGGTTTAATTCCTTTTATGAAAGCTTCTACTGCTAGCTGGTCAACTACTTTGGCCTTAGCACTTTGTGTATTTTTTTATGTGCAGTATACCGCCATCAAGGAATTAGGTTTCTTAGGTTATTTAGATCACTTGGCAGGTAAGCCACGCGGAGTTTTGGCTTTTACGGTGATTATGCCGCTATTTCTGTTATTCCTGCATATTATTACAGAGCTGATACGTCCGCTAAGTTTATCCTTACGTCTGCGCGGTAATATCTGGGGGGATGAAGTATTGCTGGGGTTGCTTTCCGGTTTTGGTATTAAAGGCCTGCCGCTACTCTTTTTTAATATGGCCATGGCCACCTTGACGGCAATTGTTCAGGCTACGGTTTTTTGCCTGTTAACGACTATTTATTTTGCGCTGGTTTTAAACCACGAAGAAGAAGCGGTATAATAACCACCCCGCGCTAAAAAAGCACCCGGCGCTTACTTGAGTTGCGCCGGTGTCCCCTTGTGGGGAAATTGCGCGGGTGTGCCCTGTTGGGCAAGGAGGAAGATATGGATTCGAAAACAGCAATGGATTTAGGGGTGGCCATAGCTTTAGGGACAGCGGCATTCGGTTCAGCCATCGGCTTAGGTATCGCAGTATCGTCGGCGATGGGAGCAATCAGCCGGCAGCCGGAGGCCAACAACAAGATTATGATGAGCATGATTATCGGCTGCGCTTTTATTGAAGCCATTACTATTTACGTTTTGGTCTTTGCTTTTATGTACGCCGGTAAGTAAGTAAAGGAGAACAATCCGTGGAACTTTTAAAGATGCTTAGTGCCAGCGAGATTCTGGCGCAGGTTTTAAGTTTTTTCTTGCTGCTGTTTTTGTTAAGGATATTTGCCTGGAAAAAGATTTTGAGGCTTCTGGATCAGCGCAAGGAAAGAATTAGCTCACAGCTTGGTGACATAGAGAATACTAAGCTCCAGATTGCCCAGCTTAAGTCTGATTATGAGTCTAAAATTTCTAATATTGCCACGGCGGCTCAGGAAAAGATTAATCAGGCGGTTGAACAGGCTAAACTGGTAAGTGCGCAGATGCGCAAGAAGGCCCACGAAGAGGCGCAGGATATTATTACGGATGCCCGCCAGCAGGTAAAATACGAGGTCTCCAAGGTTCAACAGCAGCTTAAGGAAAGAATTGTGGATATTGCTTTGGGTGCTGCCAGGACAGTGATTCAGGAAAAGCTTACCGGGGACGGGGATCGCAAAATAGTTGAAGATTTTATTCGGGAAGTTGAGAAGGCGGAATGATAAAAGATAAAGCAGTGGTCAGCAGATATGCCGAAGCTTTTTTAAGTTTTGCCCGGGCTAATTGCGGGGCGGATAAAGCTTTAGAGGATTTGGTAATTGTAAAAAATATCATTCGCGATAACCCGGGTTTTGGGGAACTCATGGATAATCCGGAGATCTCTTATGCTGAAAAGTGCGCGGTTATTGATGCGGTAGTCAAAGACGGCCCGGCGGAAGAGATGCGTAATTTTTTGAAACTTCTTTTGGAGAAAAAACGTTTTAATATTTTTCTAGAGGTGGCTGAATACTTACGGGAAAAATACAGCCATCAGGGCCAGGTGGACGTATTGCTGAAGACCGCTTTTCCGCTGGAGCTGGATTTGATTAAAAGAATAGAAGAAACCCTAAAAAATAAATTTAAAAAGAACTTAAGGTTCTATATAGATTTAGACGGTAGTTTATTAGGCGGAGTGCAGGTGATTATCGGCAACACAATTATTGACGGCTCAGTAAAAAAACGCCTGGATGAACTAAGGGACAAGTTGATTACCGTAAGAATGGATTAATCTTTAGAAGGGATAAAATGGTATTAAAACCGGAAGAAGTTACCTCAATAATTAAAAAGGAGCTGGAGAAATATAAGTCCCGGCTGCGTACTGAATCTATCGGTACGGTAATTCAGGTCGGAGATACCATTGCGCGGGTTTATGGGTTAGATGATGTAATGATGGGTGAGTTGGTAGAGTTTTCCGATAATATTATGGGCATGGTTTTAAATCTGGAAGAGGATAGCGCAGGAGTGGTAATCTTTGGAACGGATAACCCGGATCAAACTATCCGGGAAGGGGACTTGGTTAAGCGCACGGGTAAAATTGTACAAGTTCCGGTAGGAGAAGCTTTGGTGGGCAGAGTGGTTAATGGTTTAGGCTGGCCGATTGACGGCAAGGGACAGATCAATACGCAAAAAATTAGGCCGATAGAATCCAGTGCACCGAATGTCGTAGAAAGACAGCCGGTAAACCAACCGTTGCAGACCGGAATTAAAGCTATTGATGCCATGACTCCCATTGGCCGGGGCCAGCGCGAATTGATTATTGGAGACCGCCAGACCGGAAAAACCGCTATCGCTATCGATACGATCATTAATCAAAAAGGACAAGATGTTTATTGTATCTATTGCGCTATCGGACAGAAATTATCCAGCGTGGTGGCGGTCAACGAAGTGCTTAAGAAGCACGGAGCAATGGAGTATACCACGATTGTCAGCGCTTCTAGCCGGGCTTCGGCCAGCTTGCAATATTTGGCGCCTTATTCTGCCACGGCCATGGCTGAGGAGTTTATGTATTCAGGTAAACACGTATTAGTGATTTATGATGATTTATCTAAACATGCTCAAGCTTATCGGCAGTTATCCTTACTGCTCAGGCGTCCGCCGGGTAGAGAAGCGTATCCGGGGGATATTTTTTATTTACATTCTAGGCTCCTGGAGCGCTCGGCTAAATTAAATGCTGCCTTAGGGGCAGGTTCAATTACGGCTATTCCGATTGTGGAGACTCAGGCCGGAGACATCTCCAGTTATATCCCTACTAATGTTATCTCGATCACTGACGGCCAGATTTATTTGGAAAGTGATTTGTTTTATGCCGGTATCCGTCCGGCGGTGAATGTGGGGTTATCGGTTTCTCGCGTGGGAGGCAAGGCTCAGAGCAATACCATGCGCCAAGTAGCTTCCAAGTTAAGATTGGATCTGGCGCAATACCGGGAACTGGTAACTTTTACGCAGTTCGGAACGGACCTGGATAAGACCACGCGCGCGCAATTAATCCGTGGCGAAAGAATGGTAGAGGTCTTAAAGCAGGCGCAGTATGAACCGCTGGAGGCAGTCAGGCAGGTAGTTATTATTTATGCCGGTACTAACGGTTACTTGGATGATTTGCCGGTAGGGATGATTAAAAAATTTGAACTAGGACTGTATAAATTTATCGATACAAAATTTCCGCAAATTCAGGCAGAGATGGTCTCTAAGAATGATTTAGACCAAAGCTTCAAGGATAAGCTGAACACCTTGATCGGGGATTTTAAAAAAGAGTTTTTAATAAAAGCTTAACCGCCTATGTCACAATCTATCAAGCAGATAAAAACCAGAATCCGTAGCGTGGAAAATACTAAAAAAGTAACCGGTGCCCTGCAGATGATTTCGGTGGCCAAGTTAAACCGCATTCAGGATCAGTTGCTGGTTTTGCGGCCTTATGCTTTAAGGTTGGAAAATCTTATGCATCATCTTGCCGGTTTAGCGCAAGAAAACTTAACCGGATATTTCAAAAAAGGGCCACTTTCGGCGCCGATTGCGCTTTGTTTGATCACCTCGGATAACGGATTATGCGGGATGTATAATCAGAATGTTGTACATAGCGTGCAGGAATTTTTAGAAAATAATAATTCTAAAAGAATTAAATTAATTTTAGTCGGCCAGAAAGGTTTAAGTTATTTTAGGTCCGGTCCGGCGGAAATATTGAATTCATATCTTGGGTTAAATGCAAAATTTAGGCAGGATTTTTGCGATAAAATTACCACTGAGTTAACCAATTTATTTTTAAACGGCCAGGTGAGTGAGGTTTATCTGGCTTATACCTATTTTGAGAATTCTCTTGTTCAAAAGGCCACTATTGAACAGTTCTTGAATATTCAACCCAGAACGGTCGTGCCGATCGAGTATATCGTTGAACCGGATCTTAAAAATATACTTGAAGATTTAGTCCCTCGGTATCTTAAGATTAAGATGCAGCTAGTTTTATTAGAGGCGTTTACTTCCGAGCATGCTGCTAGGACTGTGTCGATGAAAACAGCTACGGATAACGCCAAAGATCTTTTAGAAGGATTAGTACTTTTCAGGAATAAAGTCAGGCAGGCAGGGATTACGCAGGATATTTTAGAGATTACTTCATCAGCGGAGGCACTCAGAGGGTAAAATTATGGCAGAGGGGCAAATTCTTCAGATTATCGGACCCAGCGTAGATATCAGATTTCCTGAGAACCAGGGCCCGCAGCTTTTGAATGCGATTAAGGTCCAGGAGGGATTAATTAATCTTACCCTGGAGGTGGCTCAGGATATCGGTAATAACACTGTGCGCTGTATCGCCCTGGGTTCTACAGACGGTTTAGTGCGCGGGATGAAGGCGATAGATACCGGTAGTCCGATTACTGTGCCGATCGGTCAGCAAACTTTAGGCAGAATATTTAATCTTTTGGGTGAGCCAATTGATGGTCAAGGGGAATTGGAGCATCCGGAGATCCGCAGTCCTATTCACCGGGCTTCACCTAATTTTGAAGAGCAGCTCCCCATAGAAAATATTTTAGAAACAGGCTTAAAGGTAATTGATCTGTTAGCGCCCATCCCTAAGGGTGGCAAGGTTGGGTTGTTCGGAGGCGCCGGAGTAGGTAAGACCGTTATTGTTATGGAATTAATCCGCACCATCGCTACCGAGCACGGAGGGGTGTCGGTTTTTGCCGGGATCGGAGAGCGCACCCGCGAAGGAAATGAACTTTGGTTGGAATTAAATGCTTCCGGGGTAGTTAAGAATAGCGCCCTGGTGTTCGGTCAGATGAATGAGCCTCCGGGTGCCCGCTTGCGTATCGGTTTGTCCGCCTTAACCATGGCGGAATATTTTCGCGACCAGGAAAGAAAAGATGTGCTTTTGTTTATTGACAATGTTTACCGTTATATTCAGGCCGGCAGCGAGGTTTCTACACTTTTAGGCAGAATGCCTTCGGCAGTCGGATATCAGCCCAATCTTTCTACCGAGGTTGCCCAGCTTGAGGAAAGAATTGCTTCTACTCGCGATGGTTCGATAACCTCTATTCAGGCAGTCTATGTTCCCGCTGATGATTTAACTGATCCGGCTCCGGCAGCTGTATTTTCGCATCTGGATGCAAAAATAGTTTTGTCGCGCCAGATCTCCGAACTGGGTATTTATCCGGCGGTTGATCCATTAGATTCTAACTCTAGAATTATGGATCCGCGCCTTCTGGGAGAGGAGCATTATAATACGGCCTTAGCGGTTCAGAAAATCCTGCAACGTTATAAAGACCTACGGGATATTATTTCGATTTTAGGTATTGATGAGTTATCGGATGA
>JAZDLL010000115.1:0-3228 GCA_043802105.1 Candidatus Omnitrophota bacterium | reverse complement strand
CTTATAATTCACCCTGGCATATTCCACCTTCGCTTCCGGCGTAGTGGCTAGTATTTTTATTTTATTGGTTTTACAAAATTTTATGGTTTCTTCAATTGAACCTAAAACCGTCGGTATGGTAAAAACCGTGCCTTGGCTGGCGCGGATAACGTTCGGGTTATAAATATCGGTCTTAGGGTCGTTAATAATTACCGCGTCGGCTCCGGCCGCGTCGGCCGTGCGCAAAATCGCGCCTAAATTTCCCGGCTTTTCCACTCCTTCTAAAACGATTAACAGAGGATTGGCTTTTAATTTAATGCCCGCCAGGCTTAATTTTTTTATTTTAGCCACGGCCAAAAATCCATCCGGACTTTCGCGGTATGAAATTTTAGAAAAAACTTTTTTTCCTACCTCAACGATTTTTTCCTCGTCTATGGCCAATTCTTTTTTTATATAGTCGGGCGAGTAGTATAAATTAACGATTTCCACGCCCGCCTTTATGGCCAGGCTGATTTCCCGATGGCCTTCAATTAAAAACAGTCCCTGTTCTTCCCGCGCCCGGCTGGAATCTTTGATTTTTACCAGGTTTTTTATGGTTTCATTTTGTAAACTATCTATTGGGGGCGGAGGGGGATTTTAAAAAGGAGAGATTATGAAAAAAATATTGATTGGTTTGGGGATTGTCGCAGTAGTTGGTATTATCTTCTTTATTAGTATTTATAATGCAATAGTTTCTAAGCATGAGACGATTACTGCTAAGTGGGCTCAAGTTGACAACCAACTGCAAAGACGTAATGATCTAATCCCGAATTTAGTAAATTCAGTCAAGGGTTATGCCGCACATGAAAAAGATGTATTTGAGGCAGTCACCAATGCCCGCTCGCAATGGGCTAAAGCCGGTTCAGTGGATGACAAAGTCAAGGCCGCCAGTGCGGTGGACGCGGCATTGTCTAGATTGCTTTTTGTTGCGGAAAACTATCCTAACCTTAAAGCTGATAATACTTTTTTAAAGATTATGGATGAGCTCGCCGGAACAGAAAATCGCATTGCCGTTGAACGCATGCGTTATAACGAGGCAGTAAGAGATTATAATATTACCGTGAGAATGTTTCCCGGTAACATCATCGCCGCCTCGTGCGGTTATAAAGTGGCCAGCGAATATTTTAAAGCCGAAGAAAAAGCAAGAATAGTTCCTGAGGTAAAATTTTAAGATGACAAAATACATTGTATTGGTTGGTGATGGGATGGCAGATTACCCTATAGAGGGGTTGGGCATGCGTACGCCCTTAGAGGCAGCGCGTACGCCGAACATGGATTTTATTGCTAAGAATGGAACTCTTGGGCAGGCTAAAACCATTCCGGACAAAATGAATCCGGCATCGGATGTAGCCAATCTTTCAATTCTAGGTTATGACCCTAAAAAATATTATTCAGGAAGAGGGCCGTTGGAAGCTGCCAACCTGGGTATTGAATTGGAAGATGACGACGTTGCTTTTCGTTGCAATTTAATTACCGCCGGAGCCGATCGGTTGCTGGATTATAGCGCCGGGCATATTAAGTCCACGGAAGCCCACACTTTGATTAAATTTATCGATCAAAAATTAGGAAGTAATAAATTGCGTTTTTTTGCCGGCGTTAGCTATAGGCATTTACTTTTAGTGAAGCGCGGCGCAGAGTTAAAATTACAAAATTTAAAGTGCTGGGCTCCGCATGATATTGCCGGCTTAAGTATTAAGCGGCACCTGCCCAAAGGAGATAACGCGGATATCATTATTAAACTTATGCTGGATTCCAGAGAAATACTGGGGCCACATGAGATTAATCATGTTCGTCTGGATTTAAAAGAAAACCCGGCCAATATGATCTGGCTTTGGGGGCAGGGTGTAAAACCAAGTATGCCTAAATTTATCGATAAATTCGGTTTATCCGGAAGCGTAATTTCAGCGGTTGACCTGATCAAGGGGCTGGGGCGTATCTTGGGCCTGGAGGTAATTAATGTTCCCGGGGCAACCGGTTATTACGATACTGATTATGAAGGCAAGGCTAAGGCGGCCATCAAGTCTTTAAAGAAAAATGATTTTGTTTTTGTGCATGTTGAGGCTCCGGATGAAGCCGGGCATAACGGTGATTTACGGGAAAAACTTACGGCCATTGAGCGTTTTGATCAACTAATCGTCGGTTCATTTCTGGAATATTGTAAGGGCAAAGATGATTTCCGGATTATGGTTTTACCGGACCATGCCACGCCGTTAGCTTTAAAAACGCATACTCCGGAAGCGATTCCTTTTGCTCTTTATGGTAAAGATGTACCCCAAGGAGGATTTCTTAATTATAGCGAAAAAGAAGCGCAAAAATCGCAGCTTTATTTTGAACATGGGTATCAACTTATGGAATATTTTATTTTAGACACCCCAGTGGGCAAGGAGAACAGATAATGAGCAAAGGTTTAGTGGTGCAAAAATATGGTGGATCTTCGGTGGCTAATGTTGAGCGTATTCAAAGGGTGGCTCAAAGGGTAACCGGATATAGTAAAAAAGGCTATGATTTGGTAGTGGTGGTTTCGGCTTTAGGAGATACGACCGATGAATTAGTAGCGTTGGCCGGCAAAATTAACGCCAATCCGCCTGAGCGGGAGATGGATATGTTATTATCTACCGGAGAGCAAATTTCGGTTGCGCTTTTGGCGATGGCGATTCATAAGCTAGGATTCCAAGCTATTTCATTTACCGGATCCCAAGTCGGAATTATTACTGACACTAGCCATACCCGGGCCAGAATTATTAAAATCAACGCCGATAAAATTAAAGCTGAACTAAAAAAAGGTAGAATTGTTATTGTCGCCGGCTTTCAAGGGGTAGCCTTAAATCAGGATATTACCACTTTGGGCAGGGGCGGCTCAGATTTGACCGCGGTAGCTTTAGCCAAAGAACTCCAAGCCGATTCCTGCGAGATTTATACGGATGTGATGGGTATTTATACCGCTGATCCGCGCATTGAACCTAAGGCTAAAAAAATTAAAGAGATTACTTATGATGAAATGCTGGAGATGGCCTCTTTAGGGGCCCAAGTAATGCAGCCACGTTCTATCGAAGTAGCTAAAAAATTCAATGTTCCTTTGCATGTGCGTTCTTCATTTAATAATAAAACCGGAACGATGATTATTAAGGAGGTTAAAAAGATGGAAGAGGTTTTGGTTAGCGGGGTAACTTTAAATAAAAATGAAGCAAAAATTACGCTTTGCGGAGTTCC
>JAZDLL010000085.1:0-6124 GCA_043802105.1 Candidatus Omnitrophota bacterium | reverse complement strand
GGCAACTTCCGGAGTAATCCCAAAGCCATTAGTAAACATCTCTACATCCAGGTTTTCTGCGCGGATAAATTTAAGCATTTTTAGGGCTTGCGGATAAAGCATGGGCTCACCGCCTAAGACAATGATTTTTTTAACCCCCATAGCCTTAGCCTGCAGGATGGCCTCGCACAGCTCCTGGAAACTTAATTCGTTTTCAAAACTGGATTTATCGGGAATATAACAATACTGGCAATGAAAATTGCAGCGCAGTGAAAATTCTATCTCCATGGAGAGCAGGCGGTTGTTTTTTACCGCCTCTTTTATCTCGGCTTCGTTAAATTCAAAATTAGGGACAATTACTTGGCAGTTGGCCATTAAGTTTGTCTCCGATCAAAAAAACGCACAGGTTTGCGAGAACCCAATGTATATACCTGTTCTTTAATCAAATCCTCATCACAAATAAAAACTTTGGGTTTGACCCTTAAACGCGCTTGTAGTTTTTCTTGAATATCAATGCCGGCACAAGCGGGGTTATTTACGGAAACAAATATTTCAATATTGTCCGAAAGCTCTGAGGCACTAGAGACGTTGATATAGTATTCACTGATGTCGGGGATTTGTTCCAGGCAAGAATAAATAGCCTGCGGGTAAAAAGTCGTCCCTTGTACTTTCATCATTTGTTTTTGTCTGCCTAAAATGGGACCTAGTCTTAGCGATTTTCTTCCGCAAGAACAAGGTTGATCGATAATAAAACTTATATCCCCGGTTTTAAACCGCACTAAAGGCATGGCCTCAATTCTTAGCGGGGTGACGACTACTTCGCCAATTTGTCCGTGTGGTAAATCTTGCCCCCGCGTATCGATAATCTCTACTACCGCCAAATCCGGATGCAAGTGGCCGCCGGATTGAGCCGGGCATTCACAAAACGTGGAAACAATTTCAGTCGTAGAATAGGTTGAATAAACTTTAGCCTGCCAGATTTTTTCCAGGTCTTGACCGACTTTCAAAAATTTTAAATCTTTATCGCGTAAAGGTTCGCCGATGCAAACTATTCTTTTAATTCCGCTTTTTCCAGCGTTATACCCTTGTTCGTTTAAATAAAGCCCCAGCTTTCTTAAAAAACTGGGGACTCCGACCATGGCGGTGGGCTTAAGCCGTTTAATGATCTCTAAATGGCTCTCTAAGCTATTTAGGCCGTTACGGATAGTCGTCGCGCCTAGCGCTTGTATCCCTGAGTAATAAGCCAGACCGGCGATAAAACAACGGTCCAGCGTGCAAGTCAATAAGACAGTATCCCGGTTAGTAAAACCGCAAGCTCTAAAAGACTGCTCTTCATTATAGGCCAGCCGTTTTAAATCCCACTGACTATAGGCGATTTTGGTGGGCACCCCGCAAGTTCCACTGGACAAGACGATATCCGCGATTTTTTCCTGCTCCACCGCTAGAAAATCATCATTGTAGCGGTAAATCTCTGTTTTATCGGTGAGCTCTAGTGTAGATAAATTATCCAGATTGAATTTTTTAGTATCGAGCTTTATTTTTTTAAATACTCGACGGTAATAAGGAGAATACTTGCGGCAATACTCAAGATGTTTTGCCAGCAGTGTGTTTTGCATTGCTTTTATTTTTTTAGGGGAAGCAAACTCTATATTTTTATAAAGGTGTAAATCTTTCATTTAGTTTGATCCATTATTTTGACTTCTTGAGCAATGATATCTCTACAGTAATTTTTAAGTTTAAAAGCGCTAAAAGTTTTATATTCATCCCAGGTGATCGCCGGCAGGCGATGGATTTTAATTAAGCTGGGGTGCAAGAAACCTGAACCAATCGGCGGCACCAGCTCATTGCCGGTGATACAGACCGGCACAATCGCTGCGTGTGTTTCAAGGGCCGTGCGGAATATCGCGCTATGAAACTGGCCTACGGATTTATCCCGTGAGCGGGTGCCTTCCGGAAACGCCGCAATGGAAACTCCTTGGGCAATCAGGTTAGCGGTTTTAGCGGCAAACTGGGCATAAGGCATCTCTCTGACGCTTAAATATCCGGCAATCTTGGCAATTATCCCTAATGCCGGTAACCGAAAGGGCCAGATATTTACCACCTGTACTATTTCATAAGGAAATACCGCCATTAAAAATGGATCGCTGGCTGAGCGGTGATTACAAACGAATAAATACGGCCCGGCCGGTTCATTTAAACCGTAGTTTTTGTAATCTAGGCGGACTGCCGGAAAAAGTATAATCCGGATAATTACTGCTCCATACCAACGAATTGCCAGGCGGATAAATTTTAAAATCATACGCTTGGGAAAAAAAGGAAGCAAAAGAATTACCAAGCTGCCCAAATTTGTAAAAGCAATCAGAGTGAGTATAATAAAGAGCGGATAAAAGAAAAAATTTAAACATGCGATTTTTAAAATCCGCATTATTTTCCGATTTCCTTCTTAATGGTTAAGATAAACTTTTGCAGATCCCCTAAGGTGCGAATGGTGCGCACTCTTTCGTCATCGCGGATGGTGACGGCGAATTTTTTTTGCAAGGCGACTACCAAATCTACCACATCCAGGCTATCTAATCCCAAATCAGTAAAAATGTTAGCTTCTGGAACCAGCTTAGATTTTTCAATTTCAAATGAATCGATAAAGACCGCGTTAGTTAATTTAATTACTTCCTGCTCAGTCATTTTAATTAAGCCTCCTTTTTGCAAACTAAACTTGCGTTGATCCCGCCAAAAGCAAAGCAGTTTTTAAGCAGAATGTTTATTTTTTTAGCCAGCGGTTGCATAACATGAGCAATTCCCTGGCAATCTTTACCCGGTTCTTTTAAATTTAAAGTAGGATAAATCCGGCTTTTTTCCATCATCATTAAAGAAGCGATTAGTTCTATTGCTCCGGATGCTCCTAAAGTATGGCCGATATTGCCCTTTAGGCTGCTCACCGGAACTTTATCGCCGAAGATTTCCCGGATAGCGCCGGCCTCTTCTTTATCTCCCTGAATAGTAGCGGTGGCGTGAGCGTTAATATAATCAATATCCTGGGGGGCAAGCTTTGCTCTTTTTAAAGTTTCATTTATGCAAGAAGAAATTGCCTGGCGGTTGGATTCGCTGACATGGCTGCCATTGCCAAAACTGTTGAATCCGATAATTTCGGCATAAATTTTAGCCTTTCTTTTTTTAGCTAACTCGTAGTCTTCTAAAACCACAATTCCTGCGCCCTCCCCGCAGACTAAGCCATCGCGTTGGGTATCAAATGGCCGGGGGGTTTGTTTAGGGGCCTGGTTAAAGCCGCTAGAAGTGGCAAAAAGCACATCAAATGACCCGACTACCGTGGGATGCAGGCCTTCTGCGCCTCCGCAGAGCATAATGTCCTGCTGACCCAGGCGGATTTGCTCGTATCCGGCGCCAATTGCCTGTAAACCGGAAGCGCAGGCAGCATTGGTAGCCATAACCGTCCCGGTGATCCCTAGGAATTGCCCCACATTTAAGGCAGCAGTATGCGAAACGCATTGAAAAAATTTAGTGGAAGTAAGTTTGGAGAGGTCGTTATCCGGAAGCAAGGTTTCAAAAGCCTCGGCAATACTTTCTGCGCTGCCCATGGTTGAGCCGATTACGCAGCCTAGTCGATTGCTGGATAATGCATCTGGTGGTAGCTGGGCGTCTTTAAGCGCCTGTTGGGCTGCTTGCACCGCAAAGATGCTTAATCTGCCCATGGAGCGGCGATTCTGCCGGGGAATTAACAGCTCATTTTCAAGGAGGCTAGGCGCGCCCACTAAACAGCGCAAGCCCTTATACTTTTTCCATTCCGGTATATAGACAGTGGCACTTTTTTGACCCTCCAGGCCGCCTATAAAAGCTTCTACGCTATTGCCTAAAGGAGTAATCACACCTAAGCCGGTAATCGCTACTCTTTTCAATTGGACAGCGCTCCTTCTATAAATTGACTAAATTTTTCTTTACCCAGCAGGTTTCTGGCTACAATAAATGAAGAAACCATTGCTCCCACGATACCCGGTAAAACCGCGCTTTGGCCGGCCACATAAATATTCATCAGCGGCAGCTTGCCAAAAAGATTGAACTGCCCCATCTTTTGCTTTATCCCGTAGGCGTTGCCTTCGGGCGAAAATAAATAATCCCGAAAGGTCAAAACGCTAGCCGCGTCCAGCACTTTAAAGTTATCATGATATTGTGGATAAAGCGAGTAAAAACGCTCAATAACCCTTTGCACCCTTTGCGCCTTATATTCGTAATACTCCGCTGGCCTTTTCCCAATAGATGAGTTAGCCCAGGGTTTAAGGTGCGCGTAAAATTCCGGGCCAAAGGCATTAACCGTACAGTATTGTTTTCCGTCTCGGCCGGTCTCTACGCATCGAATAATCGCTAGCGCCGTCTCTTTTTTCTTAGCCGAGCTGAGCAAGTCATTTAAATCCGTGCTCGGCAGTAATGAAGCAATGCTTGGCCCGAAGTTTAAAGGATCAGCATTTTCGACTATTCCGGAGACGCAAAAAAATCCATAAGACGTCTCAAAGGCCTCCACCCTGTCCAAAAATGCTTTTTTAAAATGCTGGCGCGGCAAGAGTTTTAAAATTTCCTGGGGATGAATGGTAAAGGTACAGTCCCCTGCGCTTACCGCCTGGCCGTTGGTTAAGATAAACTTACCTACGCAATCGTTTTTAATTTCAGCACACTCGCTGATCGTGTTGTTGCAGCATATCTCAACATTGATTTGGCTAAAACGATTCTTAAATGCCCGAATAAATGCTTCTCCGCCGTTTTGGATGCGGGCTACTGATTCATAAAGTCCGCCGGCAATCCGGGCATGGTTAGCAAATGAGGTTTCTTTAGGACCCACCCCATAACAAACGCAAAATGCTGATAAAAGCCCCTTAAGATGGTTATTGGTGGTTAAAGAGTCCAGTACCTGTTGAAGACTTAAATAATCTTCATCCATTGTTTGGCCGGAGACTCCAATCCTACGTAAATCTAAAGATGGCGTAGACTCCCAGACCTTTTTAACCTTTGAAATATATTCATCAATGGCCTGGGTTTCCTGGGGGAAATATTTATGCAGGCTTAAGCGAAAATTATCCGTTCCGGCAGCCACATCATAAACTAGATTATCTTTCTCAAAAACAAAAACTCCGCTGCCTGGGCCGGTAAGAAAGATCGGTTTAATCTGTTCCCGGATACCCAAAACTTCCAGCATATCCGTAAGTATCCCACCCGTAGAAAACCCGGCAGTGAAATGAAATCCTGTGTCAAAAGGAATATTTTGTTTGTAAAAACGGGTAAGGCTGCCTCCGATCTGCGGGCCTTTTTCCAAGAGCAGCACTTTTTTACCATTTACCGCCAGAAGCAGGCTGAGGGTTAAACCGCTGATCCCTGCTCCCACCACAATATGATCGTAACTTTTCATTGACTAGCCAACCTAAATCGCCAAGCCTCCGTTAACCCCAATCACCTGGCCATGGATATACATATTTTCTTCCGTGCATAAAAAATTTACTATACTGGCCACTTCCTCTACCTTACCAAAACGCCCTACGGGAATCAAAGGTAAAATCTTATCTTTAGGTAACTTATCGGTCATTTCTGTTTCAATCACCCCGGGACTAACGACATTGACATAAATATTCTTTTTGCCCACTTCGCGAGCCAAGGCCCGAGCGGCGCCAATTAAGCCGGCTTTGGAAGCTGAATAGTTTACCTGGCCAGCCTGGCCGATTTGTCCGGAGGTTGAAGATATAATTACAATCCGTCCGCGCTTTTCCCGCAACATAGGAAAAAGTAAAACATGCATGATATTATAAAAGCCATCCAGATTAGTGGAGAGAACCGTATCCCACTCTTCCTTGGTCATCCAGACCATTAAATTGTCCCGGCTGATGCCGGCGTTAAATACTAAGCAATCGGGTACAGTGGTATCGACAACCTTACCTAAGGATTCTTGGGTGGCCGCATAGTTAGCAATATCAAAGGAAAATAGCGTACAGGCACTTCCTAAGCGCTCGATTTCTTGCTTGGTTTCATTGGCGGCGGCATGATTGCTATGGTAGGTCAACCAGATATCCAAGCCGGATTTAGCTAAACGCAAAGCAATAGCCTTGCCAATTCCACGACTACCGCCGATAATTAAAGCTATTTTTTTATT
>JAZDLL010000076.1:0-2330 GCA_043802105.1 Candidatus Omnitrophota bacterium | reverse complement strand
ACGAACAGTAGCAAAAAATGGCAAACACTTACCTTAGCCAGCAGGAAACTGTCTTTGTTGCAAGATAGACAGTGTTTTTTTTGAGAAAAGTGGTATAATTAGAAAAAAGGAGGAACGATGAAAAGAATCATTGTTTTCTTGGGTCTGGGGATAATTGGTTGCACCACAGGTCCCAGAGTGAATAAAGTTACTCACCAAACTGTAGGAAAACCAAAAATCGCTTTAGAGGCAAATTCCATCGCGAATACGAAGCCTATTCCCTTTGACCAAAAAGAGGTAGATGAAATTATTGCTGTTTTTAGCGAAGCAATCCAAAAGAATCCTAATTATGCAGGCGGCTATTATAATAGGGGGATCGCCTATTTTCATAAAAATGACTATGATAAAAGCTGGCAAGATGTTCATAAGGCAGAAGCTTTAGGTTGCAAATTTAATGCTAATTTTCTTGGATCTTTGAAAAAGGCATCCGGAAGAGAAAAATAAATTAAGAAAATCTAAGATTCCTTACTGTAAAATAAGTGATGGTAAAAATCCCTGCCTCAATGGTTACTGTCGCAATTGCCGCTCCCACATAAGAAAAAGAGAATATTAGAAGAAATATTAAAGGCAGCCCTATCATTGCCATGATCACGTGGATTCTGGAATAAATATGCGTTTTGCCGCAAACCAGCAGGAATTGTACCCGGAAGTTATTAGAGTGGACAAAAAAGACAGAGATAAGCAAAAGCCGCAAGGATAATACTGTCTCCGGGTAATTTCCACCGCAGGCAACCCGGACAATCAACTGCGCGAAAATAAACGCCAGGGGCAGGAAGATTAAAGAGACATTGATGGTGATCTGCTGCAGCCGTTGCATAATCCTAAGCGCCTTGATTTTGTTTTTATGGAAAATTTTACTTAAGCGCGGAAAAAGTGCTTGAGTGAATGATGCCAGAGGGAATGTCTGGAAGAAGTTGGCGATTTTTTCTGCAATGGAATAGAATCCCGTGATAGTATTATTGGTAAGAAGGCCAATGGCAAAAACGCGGGTAGTCGTATAAGCGTTTATCGCCGCGATGGAAATGAAAATATCCCAGCCGGCCTTCAACTGCTGCCGGATATTTTTATATCCTTGGAATTTAAACGATACCCCGAATCTTCTAAAAACTATGTATTGACCCAGGATGCCGGTTACTAAAAATACGGCAGAGTTTATAAGCGGAACCACCAAGTAGTCCTGCGGCCCCCTTACAAAGAGAAAAATAAGGAGCGCAGTGATAATCCCCCCCGCAATATTCAAATCGGCAATATACTTCATTTTTTCCGTGCCCTGGAAAAACCAGATAGGGAATATGGTGTTCCCCACCACCGCACCAAAACTCAAGACATAAACCATCCAATCGTTCCTGAACCTGGGTATAAAATACACACAAAGACTAAGTGCCAGTAAACTTAAGAATGCCAAGCCGATCTTTACGGTCATGACTGTAGAGAAAGCTGTGCAGACTTTGGTATGTTCGTGCCTGTGGATAGAAATTTCTTTTGTAGCGGAGATACTGAATCCGTAATCCGTCAGGAGCATGAAGTATTGTACAAAGGCTTGCGCAAAAGCGATCAAACCGAATTTTTCCGGTCCGATAACCCTGAAAAGGTAAGGTAGGATTATAGCCGGCAGTAAGTAAGTTATGGCTTGCAGCACCGAAAGGGAGGCAAAATTTTTCATTACCACTTTGCGCTCTTTGGGAGCTGCCATTTTGTAAGTCTTTTTGATCAGTTTTATTAAAGGATGCATATGGCCAATTTACACTGTTTTAATCCATAAGTCAAGAGCAGCTTGTGATTATGGCAAGAGTAACGGATGAATGCGAGGTCTGACGGAACATGTTCTTCGCAATGAGTTTTTAATGGGTCCTGTCTTGGTGGGGTTCTCAGGGGCGTTCGTTGCGCCCCTGCGTGGCGCAACATCACTCTGGTTCGGCCCTGCGCTCTTGCCGATAAATTTATCGATGGCAATCCGTGCCCGCTCCGGGCCGAACAAGCCCTTCGAATCCCCACCAAGCCACCCATTAAAAACCCGATTTTTGTGATAAATCTCAGTGTCTGCAGAAAGTGATATTAGCAGTATGATGTTTGTTACCATACTGCTTATTAGCAAGTACCATATGAATGCGGGTGGCAAGCCATGGTTGGAGGGGTGTCGTCGACCAAGGTAGGTTTGGCTTGATTCCGAGCAGCATGTTGAAGATGCGAGCGGCCATGGTTCACCAGCTAATCCAAAGTAGGTGAGAGCGAGCAGATTCACCCAAGCGAGGTTTTCCACGGTGGGGAAAACCTCGCGGTGCTGCGAGGAA
>JAZDLL010000037.1:0-22324 GCA_043802105.1 Candidatus Omnitrophota bacterium | reverse complement strand
TGACTCGTCTTTGGAAGGAAAACCGCTTAATCCCTGATACTGCCTAAGCGTAGAAAAATTATGATTGCGCCCGGTTAATAGTTTATGCGCGTAAGCCTGGTGCCCCACATCAAAAATAATTTTATCTTTAGGGGTATTTAAACAATAATGCAAAGCTACAATTAGCTCCACCGCCCCCAGACTGGAAGCTAAATGGCCACCGGTTACCGAAACTACCTCGATTAGCCTCTGACGGATCTCTGCGCTAAGAACAACCAGCTGATCCGGGCTTAGTTCCTTTAGATCCAGAGGTGAATTTATTCTTTCTAAAAACATATTCTATTTTTCCTCAATATCGGAGTCGTCAAATTTTTCTAAAGAAATTTTCCCGTCTTTTTTCATCAATTGCTCTACTTTACGCTGCGCCTCCGCCAAAGTCTGCGAACAAGATTGAGCTATTTTAACCCCTTCTTCATATTTTTTAAGCGACTCGCCTAAAGTAATCTTACCGCTGGAGAGCTCTTCAACAATCTTCTGTAATTTTTTCAATTCTTCCTCAAACAATATTTTTTCTTTCATCGCCAAACACCTCCAAAACGGCGCTGATAAATGCGCCTTTATGTAAAACTGTTTTTAATTTATCTCCTGGCTTAAGCGTTAAGGCGTCTTTGACAATGGCTCCTTGCGGCAAGAGCGCGCTTAAACTGTAGCCGCGGGATAATATCGCTAGCGGGCTTAACGCTTCCAGCCTTTGGATTAAACCGTTGGAGCGCTGTCCGGATAGCTCTAAAACATGGCGCAGATTGTAATTCAACCCGGAAAACAGCTCATCGATCTGTTGCTGCTTTTCCAATAAATAATCCCGCGGGCTTTTAAGCTGGTGCGTAAGAGCAACCAGCCTGTTTTTTAGATCACTAATTGCATGACTGATAGAAAGATCCAGTTCATACCTGGCCCCAGCCAACCGGGCTAATAAAGCATTCTTTTTATCCACAATAATCTTGGCGGCCGCCGATGGCGTCTCGACGAAAACATCCGCCACTAAATCCGATAAAGTCGTATTAATCTGATGACCTACCGCCGAAATAATCGCAACTTGGGAATTATAAATTGCCCGGGCCACAATTTCTTCATTAAACGCCCAGAGATCTTCAGCGCTGCCTCCGCCTCGGCTAACAATAATTAAATCTAAATTTTTAAGTTGGTTTAAATCCGCTATACCCTCGGCAATTTCACCGGCAGCCTGTTCACCCTGTACACGCACAGAACGCAAGATTACGTCCACACAAGAAGCGCCTTTCTTGAGGATCTGTAGAATATCGCGTACTGCGGCTCCTTTGCTCGAGGTAACTATCCCCACCGTAAAAGGCATCAGGGGTAACGGTTTTTTATGGCCGGTATTAAATAAACCCTCTTGATCTAATTTTTTCTTTAATTGTTCAAAGGCTAATTGTTGGGCGCCGACTCCTTTGGGCTCGATTCTCTCAACAACAATTTGATATCTGCCATGCGGCCCATAAACATTAATTTTCCCAAAACAGGTAACCATCAGCCCGTTTTCAAGTTTAAACTTTAATCCTTTATTGGCATAAGCAAACATTGCTCCGTTAATAATCGCACTTTGGTCTTTAAGCGAAAAATAAAAATGCCCATTGGGGCCTATGCTAAAATTAGAAATTTCCCCCTCAAGCCAAATCTCGCCAACCTTCTCCTCAAGCAAACCCTTAATCACTTGGGTAATCTCGGAAACGGTATAGATATGCTTACTTAGTTTCTGCATTGTTTATCTCTTTAATCGCGGGTTTTTCCTCAGCCGACAAGGCCGCGGTTTGGCTTCCGCTAGCCAAAGCCGCCGGTGGAACAATTTTTTCTTCCGCCGGCTTGACTTCTGGCTTGACTTCTAGCTTGACTTCAGCAGCCGGTTTCTCCTGCGCAGGTTTTTCCTCGGGCTTGACTTCCGGTGGCGCAGGTTTCTTCTTAAAAACCAAAAGTTGAACAGAATAAGGGCTCAGTTCCATTGTCTCAACATAACTCTGATTAAAATCTATGTCTTTTTCTAAACCGGGTTTAAATTCGCAATTTTGGCTACAGCTACTATCCATTACGTATTTACTCAAAACGTAAATATCTTTTAGCCCTTTTAAAGAAATTTTAAGCTTGCGGTTTGTCAAAGAAAATTTATTGGCCAAACTGTTTAATTCTATAGCGCGGCTAAGTATCCCTTTGGTTTTTACGCTAAGCCGCAAAGTAGTCAAGCTCAACTGACCGGCCAGGATCTTCTTCATGCGGTCAGATTTAATAATGCTTAAAATTGCCTTTTGTTCTGCCGGGTTTAAATAAACTATATTGTGGGAAATATAGTTCATGGCCGCTTGCGGATCTATATAGTTGTAAACCAGTAAAGCCAGATAATCGACGGATTTGGTAGAAATTACTCCCACAAATTCATCGTTAAATTTAGCCCTAAACAAATCCTGACCCAAAAGGCCCAACATGCGCCAAACATTGTAATTAGCTTTAGGGTATCCTTTGTTCTCTGGCCGGGCCAGATCAAATGAAAAAATGCCCAAATTTCTAATTGCCCCCACTTCATTATCTCCAAAATCCTCGAGGCAAAAATATGTCTGATAATCTATTCCGGCTTCATACATATTTTTAAGCCGGGCGGGGATATAGCTGGCGGAGATATACGCATTTTTAGCTCTTTCGGCTAAAATATTTGCTGAGCCGTCAAAACTCCATTCGTCAACCAATAGTGGCAGGTCGCTGTTAAATTTAAAATACGTCAGCCACTCGCGGATAAGCTCCACAAAAGGCTTATTATAAATTGTGTCCTGTTTTTCTTCTGCCGGATCGCTGGAATAGGCATGCCAAGAGATAAAATCCAGAGGTAAACGATAGCTATAACAATATTTTATCAACTCATAAATCAGGCTGCGTTCAGGGGTGAGGATATTGTTCGGCTCAATATTCCTAAACCAGGAACTCACCGAAGGCCCCCCCAAGGGTATATTGATTTTGGTTTCCTGGCGCAACTCTTTTACCGCTTCACCCACAATCCGATAAAGATTAAAATACTCTGACCGCCCACCCAAAAAGAAATCTCCGATATCCGGGGCGTTCCAAACCTCATACCAAATATTGTATTTTTTCTCACAGCTAAGCTTACGGATAGTTGCTTTAACCAGTTCTTTGTATACTTTTAAATTATGGGGAGCGCTATTTTTATCCAGCACCGTGCCCAAACCATCGGGAGTACCAAATAAATCCAGGATTACCGTTCCTCCGCTGTCGCTTATTTTTTTAATTATTTCTTCATAGTTACTCAAAAGCTTCTGGTAGGAATCCTGGTCCTTAGCCAGCTGCTGGATTTCCCAAAGATTGTATTGAATACGGTAAAAATTGCGAAAACCTAAATCCGCTTGCCAGGCAGCCAAGGCATCGCTAGAGGCTAATGTTTGCGGAGAGGTTTTTTCGCGCTGTTTGCCTCGACCGCTTAAATCCACGCTTGATCGATATATTTTAGGAAGGCTGACTACGGGAAAATTTAGCTCTAAATTAAACTCTAGCTCGTCTGGGATTTGAGCCAAAGCGGTCATTGGGCAAAAAACCAAAGAAAAAATTAAAGATAAGAAAACCCCAGATAAGTGGCTTGGCAGTTTTTTAATCATTTAGATTTTTTTCTGAATTCTTAAAATCGAGCGCGCCTTGCCAGTAGCTTCATCTATTTCTACCAGCGCACCATGCAACTGAATGTTCCCTTCGGCAACTTGGAATCTCATCGGAATAGAACTCAAAAAACGGGTCAACACATCCTCCACTCGCCTGCCGATTACCGAATCATAAGGACCGGTCATACCCACATCAGTTATATAAGCCGTACCTTGAGGGAGGATTTTTTCATCAGCAGTTTGAATATGCGTGTGGGTACCAAAAATAGCGGAAACTTTGCCATCCAGATACCAGCCTAAAGCTATCTTTTCAGAAGTAGCTTCGGCATGTATATCTACAATAATAATTTTAGTTTCAGCTGCCAATTCCTCCGCCGCCTTAAGCGCAGCTTTAAAAGGGCAATCCAGCGCCTCCATAAAAACCCGGCCATTAATATTGATTACTCCTACCTTAATCCCATTTTTGGACATAAACACGCTTGCCCCCCGGCCCGGAGCCCCGCTGGGAAAGTTTAACGGCCGTAAAATTCTTTCCTCTTGATTGATCAGCTCAAAAATTTCAGCTTTCTTCCAAATATGGTCTCCGGAAGTAAGCACGTCTACTTCGGAAGCAAAAAGCTCAGTGGCCACCCGGGAAGTAATCCCTGAACCGCCGGAGGCATTTTCAGCATTAGCGATTACAAAATCAATTCCTAGCTCCTGCTTAAGAGGACCGACTAGTTTTTTAATCGCCTCTCTGCCGGGCGCGCCGACAATATCTCCGATAAAAAGTATTTTCATAGCTTACTTAGCGTACTCAATCGTGCGCATCTCGCGAATTACCGTAACTTTGATCTGGCCGGGATACTCCATCCCCTCTTCAATCTTTTTGCGGATGTCCCTGCACATCGTAACCGCTTCACTATCATTTATTTTTTCCGGCTGCACAATCACCCGGATCTCTCTGCCGGCCTGAATGGCAAAAGATTTCTCTACCCCCTTAAAAAGATTGGCGATAGATTCCAGCTTATCCAGACGCTTAACATATATCTCCAGCGTTTCTCTCCTGGCCCCGGGGCGGGCGGCGCTCACCGCATCCGCCGCAATAGCTAAAACCGCATACATGCTCTGCGCAGGCGCCTCTTCATGGTGCGACTCCACCGCCGCAACTACTTCGGCGCTTTCATTATATTTCTTGGCTAAATCCGCACCCAGCTTGGCGTGGGTACCTTCAACCTGATGATCCACGGCTTTACCAATATCATGCAAAAGCCCGATTCTCCGGCCAAGTTTAAAATCCAGTCCTAACTCGGAGGCCATAATTCCCAACAGAAAAGAAACTTCTTTGGAATGTTGCAAAGCGTTCTGGCCGTAACTAGTGCGGTACTTAAGCCGGCCTAAAAGCTTAATTATTTCCGGGTGTAAACCATTAACCCCGGCCTCAAAAGCCGCCCGCTCGCCTTCTTCGCGGATTTTTTCATCCATTTCTTTCTTGGTCTTTTCTACAATTTCTTCAATCCGCCCGGGATGAATTCTGCCATCAGAAATAAGCTTTTCTAAGCTTAAGCGGGCAATCTCCCGGCGCACAGCATCAAATCCGGACAAAGTAACCGCTCCGGGCGTATCATCAATAATCACATCCACCCCGGTGGCCATCTCTAATGCCCGGATATTTCTTCCTTCCCGGCCGATGATCCGGCCTTTCATTTCATCATTAGGCAAGGTCACCACGCTCACTGTGGATTCCACGGTGTGCTCTGCTGCGCAACGCTGAATAGCTAAACTTAAAATTTCGCGGGCTTTCTTGTCCGCAATACTGCGCACCTCTTCTTCCTGGCGCCGGATAAACACTGCTTTTTCAGTATTTAATTCCTCATTCAACCGGCCCAGCAGAATTTGTTTGGCTTCTTCCGCGGATAAAGAAGAGATCTTCTGCAAGCGTTCTTTTTCTTCAGCAATTAAAGCATGCAATTGATTCTCTTTTGATTTTAAAGATTCTTCGTGTTTCTTAAGATTGTCATTACGCGCCTCGATCTCTTTTTCTTTTTTCTCAACCAGATCAATCCGGCGGTCAATATTCTCTTCTTTTTGAGTTAATCTCTTTTCAAGATTAACAATCTCCAGCTTGCGATCTTTAATCTCGCGCTCAAAATCCTGGCGCATGCGATACAAAAGGTCTTTAGCTTCTAACTCGGCTTCCCGGCGTTTATCTAGAACGTCTTTTTTGGCTACCTCTAGGATATGTTCGGCTTGCAGCTCGGCATTTTTTATTCTTTTCTCGGCAACATATCTTCTCAGAAAATAGCCGCAATATACGGCAACCAAGCCGACAAAGATGGGCACTACAATGGTGAGAATCATTTCTCTTCCTCCCTTTTAACCTTATTTATTCTTAGTTTTAAGCTTTCAGGAGTTCTAGGAAAAGATAATCTTCTTGACGCTTACATCATAGCAGGCGGTGGGGACTAGGGGCAAGATTTGGAAATCAAAAGCCAAACCTATTACGGAAGTTTTGTCAGAAAGCGTACATAAGAAACGGTCGTAGCAACCTTTACCGCGGCCTAAACGGTTACCCTTTTTATCAAAGGCTAGGCCGGGGATAATCACAAGATCCAGGTCCTCGGGTTTAACCTGCGCTTGCGCCACAGGCTCTAAAACACCATAAGGGCCTTTTTTTAATTGAGCATGATCTTCTAATATGGTTGGCTGCATAGTTTCTTTATCTTTTCTGCAAACTGGCACGCATATAAGCTTGCCTATTTTTTTAGCTTCCCTAATCATTTCTTCAGTATTTACTTCACCGCCAAAAGCGATGTAAAACATCACTATCTTGGCCTTTTTAAAAACCTTATCCCTTAAAAGTTTTTTAGTAATCAGCTTACTTTTTCGGCTTCGGTCTTCCTCCTTCTGTGTTTTTAATCTTAAAAGAATTTTACTACGGATTTGCGCTTTTGTCAACATGGCCAGGCTATAAACAACTCTCCCCTTCATGGGTATGCGCCTTATCTTCAAAGGGGGCTTCTTTGCCCTGTTTCTTATAATAATCTTTTAGCGCCGAACGCAAAGCCTCCTCCGCTAGAACCGAACAATGCATTTTTTTAGCCGGTAGCCCGCCTAAGGCCTCGGCCACTGCGCTATTGGTGATTGCCAGGGCCTGAGTAATCGTTTTGCCTTTAACCATTTCGGTAACCATCGAGCTGGTCGCGACTGCCGCTCCGCAGCCAAAGGTTTTAAATTTTATATCTACGATTACTTCATTTTCTATTTTTAAATACATCTTCATCACATCCCCGCAAACCGGATTGCCTACCTTACCGATACCGCTGGCGTCGGCGATCTCTCCCACGTTGCGCGGATTGGTAAAATGATCCATAACTTTTTCGCTGTAAGGAAGCTGTTCTGCCATCTTATTTCATCATCAATTTATGCGGCCGGGCGGATTTTTTAAAATCTTTAGGCTGCCGAATCTCTGTTAATAATGCTAACTTTTTCTTTTTATCCAATTCCTTATAGATTAAAACCCAGGCGCAATCCTTCTGGTTATCTACTTCGCATTTACCCTGATTTACTCCGCCGCAAGGGCCGTTGAGCAGGCTCTTAGGGCAAAGGGTAATCGGGCAAATTCCGGCGGTCACCTCCAAAACACACTCTGCGCACATCGAACACTTTTCAAAAAAATTACCCTGCGCATCCATCACTGCGCCAAACAAAGTGTCGCAAGCCGGTAAAACCGCTAAATCCATCCGATCATTATCCTTAAATGAAGCGACCCCTAACCCGCAGGCTAAAACTAGAGCCGCCTGGGATTGACGTAAAGCTTTTATATTTTTAGCTAACTCCGTTTTAAGCTTGGCGGCCACGCAAGGCGCAGACGGAATACAGGAGCCGGTAACGATTTTGCCGGCTTTCTCCAAAAGCTGCTGCATTTTCGCAATCTCAGCTTCTCCCCCGCTCTTACAGGCGGTGGCGCATTCGCCGCAACCCACTAAAAATATCCTATCGCACTCTTTAAGGCTGGTCAACAAATCCTCAAAGGGCTTCTGCTGGCTGATAATCATATTAGAAATATTAACATACTTTTACCCTTGGCTCAAGGTAAAAAGAAGAACGCTTATTCGCTGCGAAAATATTCTTCCATAGTTTCAAAAAATTCTTTATTCTTGTTTCTTTTTTCTCCGATAATATCCTCTAGCTCCAAATCTTCTGGCTCAGCTAAAACACCGGCGCTTTGCACATCAACAAACTTCTGCAGCAAATTCCCCTGCTCCAGAAAACGGGAAACCTGGGTAAACACGGAACCGCCCCCCTCCAAGAAGCTTCGGGGAGAACGGTCAATGTGGGGTTTTAGTAAAAATAAATTTACTTTAGCCCGGGTGGCGGCAACATAAAACAGGCGGCGTTCTTCTTCGATCTGCTCATCGGTTTCTAAAGACAGGTAGGAGGGCAGGTGCCCTTCAGCAACATAAATTAAAAATACCGTATGCCATTCTAAGCCCTTGGCTGAATGTATCGTCGAAAGAGTAAGCGGCGCGTCATCTTTGTTGACCCGGGCAGGCTCAATCAGCATCCTTTCCGGAGGCTCCAAAGCCAGGTCAACTAAAAATTGTTCGGTGGTTTTATAGCGCTGGGCGATTCTTAACAGCGAATCCAAATCATTTAAGCGCTTGTTAAAATCGTCGTACTTAAGCTTTAATAATGGCTGATAATAACCCAAGAATCTTTCGATAACCTCGGCCGGGCTGTCCCGCTGAAGGTCTATGTTTTTCAATAACTCAAATAGCTCTTTGAGTTCCTCATTCTTCTGCCAAAACTCTTCCAGCCTGGACTGGTCTAGGATAGACTCAATAATTTTAGCCGCGGTTTTAGGACCGATTCTGGGAATCAATTCCAGGGCGCGCAGCCAACTGACTTGGTCCTTCCCATTGTAGGCAATGCGTAAGTAGCTGACCAGGTCTTTAATGTGGGCCGCCTCCACAAATTTTTGCCCGCCGTATTTGGCAAAAGGAATGTTCCGGCTGGCTAATTCAATCTCTAAATCATTAGAGTGCCACCCGGAGCGAAAAAGCACCGCGATATCTTTTAAGGCTACCCCCTCTTCTCTTAACTCCAGAATTTTCTCCGCCACAAAAACGGACTGTGAATTTTCATCCGGGCAATCTATAAAAACCGGGGCCTCTCCCCCTTTTTTCTTAGTGTAGAGGTGCTTCTCGAATTTTTCTTTAGCCTGGGCAATCACGGCATTGGTCAAATTCAGAATCGGCTGCGTAGAGCGATAATTCTCTTCCAGGGTAATAATCTTAGTGCCTTTAAATATTTTAGGAAAATCCATGATGTTTCTAAAGTTTGCCCCCCGGAAAGAATAGATGCTCTGGGCATCGTCTCCCACCACCATAATATTGGCGTGGTCGGCAGCTAAAAGACAGGCAATGTGCGCCTGAAGCTTGTTGGTGTCCTGATACTCGTCAACCATAATATATTTGTATTTAGACCCCAGGCTGGCGCGTACATCTTCATGCCTGGTGAGCAAATTTTTTAAAAAAACCAGCAGGTCATCATAGTCCAGGAGCGATTTTTGACGTTTATATTTATTGTATTCGTTACGTATTTTTTTGATCTCTTCGACAAATTCGATAAACTGCGGGTATTCCTCCAGCAGCACGCTGGATAACTCTTCGGATTTATTCACGCTCTTAGAGATCACCTCTAGAATAGCGTGTTTGCGCGGAAACGTTTTTTTAGATTTATGAAAGTTTAGCTGCATGCGGATTAAATTTATCGCATCTTCGCTATCGGCCTGGTCAAGAATAGTAAAATTGTTGCTGATCTCTAAAAGCTTGGCGTATTTTCTTAAGATCGTGTTGGCGAAAGAATGAAAAGTGCCCCCGGAAACTTTCCGACAGCGCTCATCCAACAGGAGGCTGGCTCGGCGCAACATCTCTTCGGCTGAGCGGCGCGTAAAGGTCAGCAAAAGAATTTTCTCCGGCGCAACCCCCTGTTCAACCAGGTAGGCCACCCGGTGTACTAAAACCCGCGTCTTTCCGCTTCCGGCCCCGGCAATCACCAGGTGCGGCCCGGAAATTGACTTTACGGCTTTAAGCTGCGCGGGGTTTAATTGGCGACAATAATCTGTTTTTTTCATCTTTGGATAATCGTTTTTTAAAAAATTGGAAAATTAATCCGCCAACCGCTCATTCTTCATAAGCCCTGACTGGATTAATTTTTTAGGATATTTTAAGAATTGGGTTTAATATTTAATATAGGCTCGATTAATCTTCTGTTGGGCAATCGGCCGGTCATCGGCATCCACCGGAGTATTCTCAATTTTTTGTACTACCTCCAAACCAGAAATAACCTCCCCAAAAATGGTGTGGCGCATATTTAACCAGGGTGTTTTAGCGCAAGTAATAAAAAACTGACTGCCATTAGTATTGGGCCCGCTATTGGCCATCGCCAGGATACCCGCCGCATCAAATTTAGCTTGCGGAGTAAATTCATCTTCAAAAGGTTTCCCCCAGGCAGAAGAGCCCCCCGTTCCCGTTCCCAGCGGATCTCCGCCTTGAATCATAAAACCTTTGATCACGCGGTGAAAAATCAGCCCGTTGTAATAACTTTTTTCTATTAATTTTATAAAATTTTCACAAGCCTTGGGTGCGATGTCGTTTTTCAGCTTAATCTCGATGTTTCCTTGATTGGTTTCCAAGACCACAATTGTTTCGTTCATGGCCAAAATCCCTCCGTAGCAAAAGGTTAACCCGAGCACTAATAATGCCATACATATTTTCATTTTCATCGTTCTTATTTTCCCCTCTGTTTGGTATTATTCTGTCTTTTTTTCTTTATCCTCGTCCTGCGTCTTGGTCTCTTCTGGGGCTTTATTTTCTTCCGGGACCACACTTTCGTCTACAATCCTGATCTCTTCTATGATTTTGCTTTCTTCAAGAACTATACTTTCATCTACAAGCTTAGTCTCTTCTATAATTTTACTCTCTTCTGAAACCACACCCTCATCTACAGGCTTGACCTCTTCTACAACCTTACTCTCTTCTAAAGCCTCACTCTCATCTACGGGCTTGACCTCTTCTACAACCTTACTCTCTTCTAAAGCCTCACTCTCATCTACAGGCTTGACCTCTTCTGGGGCTTTATTTCCTTCAGAAATTATGCTCTCACCTTTAATCTCGATATTTTCTATGGCTTTGCTTTCTTCCGGGATTGTTGCGACTTGCTTAGCTTCCGCCGCAGCGTCCGGTGCTGCTTCCGGCGGTTTAACCTCTTCTGCCGGAGCGCTCTGCTCTTCTTTATCTGTCCGCTGACGTAAATGCGTAATTTCGACGGCAAAATTTTTCAATCTTTCTTGACTGGCTTCTAAATCCTTCTCTAATTTTGTATACTCTTCATTTAGCTGGTTAAATTCTGATTTAGGAACCCACTCGCTGATTTTTTCTTTACGATTAAACTCAGCAATTGTTGCTAAATGCTCATCAATGCTTTTAAGTTGGCTTTCAATTTGATGCCTCTGAACCTGCAGTTGGTCTTCTTTAAGCCGACAAGCCATCTCTTTGGCTTCCAGAGCTGATTTTATATCGCGTATCTCTCGGGTTAAATTTACGTTTTTAGTAAACTCCTCCTGCAGTTCCCCTTCCTTAGCAATAAATTTATTGTTTAAATCTAAATTCTCCGCTTTAATTTTAGCTAGCTCCGCCTCGGCTTTGGCCACCCACTCTTCTCTGCGTTTTAACTCTATAGAAAATTCCGCCTCTTTTTCTTTAATCGCTGCTGCTCCAGATTTACCCTCTACCGAGTCAATCTTGGTCTGTTCTACCTGGGTTTCTAACTTAGCGATCTGGCTTTGCAAGCGCTGAATTTTTTGATCTTTACCCGGATCTTCTGTGGCGAGTGGCTGATCGGAAATTCTTAGCTTGGGAAGAACTTCCGGCTTGCCAGGTTTAAATACCTCAAAAATAGCGTAAATAACTAACCCCAGTCCCAAAACTACCAAAACTAACATGATGAACATCATTTTAGTTTATCCTTTCCTACCGGTAAGTTGCTTACCTGTTTACCAGTATTCTTTCTGATTGAAGAAGTTTGGCGTAATTTTTCTAAACGCTCTTTAATTTTAGCTTCATGACCTAAATCTGTAGGTTCATAATAGCATACTTTCTTAGGTATATACTGCTGTTTTACATAATGGCCCGGATAATCATGGCTGTATTTATATCCTAAGCCATGCCCGAGCTCCTGGGCGCCGCGATAAGAAGTATCCTTAAGGTGATCCGGAACCTCTTGTACTTTATTTTCTTTAATATCCTGGGTCGCCCTTTCCACCGCCAAATAGCTAGCGTTGGATTTAGGGGCACAGGTGACATAAATTACGGCTTGAGCCAAAGGAATCCTGGCCTCGGGCATCCCTACAAATTCCGAGATCTGCAAAGCGGCATTAGCTAAAACTAAAGCCAGGGGGTCGGCATTACCTACGTCTTCGGCCGCTAAAATACAAACCCGCCGCGCAATAAAACGCGGATCTTCTCCGGCATATAACATTTTGGCCATCCAATAAATTGCCGCATCCGGATCGCTGCCGCGCATGGATTTAATAAAAGCGGAAGCCGTATCATAATGGCCGTCGCCATCGCGATCATAAAGTACGGCTTTTTTTTGAATCGATTCCTGAGCAATCTCCAAATCAAAATGAATATAACCATCTTTCTGCGCCGGGGTAGTTAAAACTCCCAGTTCCAAAGCAGACAAAACCCTGCGTGCATCACCTTCACAACTTTGCGCTAAAAAATTAAGCGCTTTTTTATCAAGTTTAACCTTAAAACTACCCAGACCTCTTTCTTGATCCTTTAAAGCCAGATTAATTATGTTTAGCAAATCCTCTGCCTGAAGCACTTTTAATTCACAAACAATTGACCGAGAAAGCAGGGCGGCGGTAAGCGAAAAATACGGATTATGCACGGTGGCGCCAATTAACACTAAACGCCCCTCCTCTACATCCGGCAAAAGTACATCCTGCTGCGCTTTATTAAAACGGTGGATTTCGTCGATAAAAAGAATGGTTTTCTTTTTTCCTTCTTTGGTTCTTTGTTTGGAGGCGGCGATAATTTTTCTTAGCTCCTCAACATTGGAAGTGGTAGCGTTAATCGCTACATAGTTGGCCTGAGTAATCTTGGCAATACACCAAGCCAAAGAAGTTTTGCCTGTTCCCGGAGGCCCAAACAAAATGAGCGAAGTTAACCGGTCAGCTTCAATGGCGCGGCGTAATAATTTATTTTTACCTAAAATATGCTCCTGGCCGAATAGCTGATCCAAAGTGGTTGGCCGCAAGCGTACGGCTAAGGGAAGGTTTTTATCAGAGGTTTGGGGATCTTGGGTAAATAAGTCCATAATAATTTATAAGATATATATCCCGAGTATATCGACTATTTACCCCGCTGCTCCGTCTTGCTTCGCAAGACTCCGCAAAAAGCGGGGTTATTTCGCGGACGCTGCGCTATAACTTATGTCGGCTTCGCCTCCATAAGTTATCCGCTCAATAAAAAATCCCCGCAAGAGTGCCGTTGGATTGATAGTCTGAACCGATTTGGCTTCAGGTGGGTGCTCTATCTTTAAACACACGTGCCTAAAGAATAATGGAGCTCCCGTGAAAATAGTGTTGGTTCAACAATTATCAAATTTCCAACGCGCACCGCAGGGATATCTAAAAGAACTGTCTGATTCTAAAAAAAGTATAGCACATGTTTATCTTCAAATCAATCATAACTGTTAACTACTAGCGTAATTTTATACCAAAGCGTTCTTCCAATAAGGAACAAATATCATTATGTACCGGAACAATCTCCTCTTCGGTCAATGTCCGGCTATTCTCCCGATAAAGACAAGATATAGTTAAGCCCCAGAACCCAACTGGAATTTGCTTGCCTTGGTAATAATCTACGATTTTAACCTGCGCTAATAGCGGTGCGCCTTTAGTCTCGATAGCCACCAGTAACTCTTTAACCGAGATATTCTCATTAATCAAAAAACTTATATCCCGGGTAATCGCCGGATACTTTGGAATATCTAAAAACTTTTTCCCTGAATTTAGACCAGCAAATAATTTCTCTAAATTGACCTGGGCCAGGACAACCTGCCGGTTCTTAATACCAAAAGCCCCTAAAATTTGAGGATTTAAATCTAAAATAAAACCTATGGGCTGCTGATGAATAACAATACTTATTCCATTATTTTCTTGGCGGACAAAATCAAAGTCCTTAACCCCCAATCGATTAAACAAAGTCTCTAAAATGCCTTTTAAATGCAACAGCGTAATCTCGTCTCTGGCTAAACCCTGCTTGGTAAAAAAAGTATTCACCCCGCATAAAGCTATGCCCAGGCAAAGTTCTTCTACAACCGCCTTAGCTTGGCCGGAGAAAACATTAGCGATCTCAAAAATGTTTACTCGCTCCTGCTGCTGATCTAAATTATAAGTTAAAGCGCGGATCAGGCTGGGCCAAAGCGTGGGGCGTAAAACCTCCTGCTCCTTGCTTAAAGGGTTGACAATTTCAATTAACCCGGCATCAATATTAATTCCTGATTTTTTGAGTAAATCCCGATCTACTAAGCTATAAGTAATTGCCTCGTATAGACCTAAGCCCACTAAAATATTCTTTATATCATCAATGCTGTCTCTGGGACCTGAAACTTTGCTACCGGGCTTGATTGCCGCCAGGGTGGAGGGAATTTTGGCATAACCATAAATACGCGCAACCTCCTCAATCAAATCTACCGGTAACTTTAAATCCTGGCGAAAACTAGGCACTTTAACGGATAAAATATTTCTGGTTTTAGTTTTTACTTGCAAACCTAACCGGTTTAAAATTTGCTTAACCTTGGACCCGGGAATAACCAAACCCAGCAGTTTATTTAAATAAGCCAGTTTTAGATTGATCGCCGGATGAATGGCTCCGGTTGTACCCAGAGACCTGAACCCGCAAGGCCGGCCAAAAGCCAGCTTTAAAATTAACTCCTGCGCGGCCAAAGAAACGCGCTTGACCGCTTGGCCATCTACCCCTCTTTCAAATCGATAGGCAGATTCAGATTGCACCCCTAGCTTTTGTTTGGCCCGGCGCACAAGCACCGGATTAAATATTGCTGATTCCAATAAAATGTTGCGCGTTTTAAGCGTAACTTCAGTTGCTTTACCTCCCATAATCCCGGCAATGGCAATCGGGTTATGCGCATCCGCAATCACTAAAATTTCCGGGCCCAATAACCTGGTTGCCCCATCCAAGGTAACCATCTTTTCATCTGTCTTGGCCCGGCGCACTTTAATTTCTGGTGAGCTCAATTTATCCAGATCAAAAGCGTGCAACGGTTGGCCTAACTCTAATAAATAATAGTTAGTAATATCCACAATATTATTAACGCTGCGGCAGCCTAGAGACTCTATCCTTTTTTTAAGCCACTCCGGCGACGGGCCGACCCGGACACCAGAAATTATCCTGGCGCTATAAAATGGGCAATCCTGTTGATTAGCTACCGAAATTTTTAGCGGCCAAAGATCCGGGGATTTAATTTTGGGTTCCTGAAAATTAGCGGTTTTAAGTTTTAAGCCGCAAATCGCGCTTACTTCCCGGGCAATTCCTAAAACACTTAACCAATCCGGCCGGTTTGAGGTTATCTCAATCTCCAAAACAAAATCTTCGCCTATTTTTTCCAGAGACACAATCTCTAGGCCCGCCATGGTCAAATGCTGCGCTAATTTCTGAGGAGAAATTTTTATATCTACAAAGTCTTTTAACCAACTATAAGTAATTTTCATCGCCTAAAATTGTTTTAAAAATCTTAAATCATTTTCAAAAAATAACCGGATATCATTAATTCCGTATTTTAACATCGCTATTCTCTCTACCCCCATCCCAAAAGCAAAACCCGTGTAAATACCCGGGGCATACCCCACTTGTTTAAAAACATTCGGGTGAATCATGCCCGCGCCCAGGATCTCCAGCCAACCTTTCCGGCCGCAAACCGAACACCCCCGGCCCTTACAAATAATACAAGAAATATCTACTTCCACTGATGGCTCAGTAAAAGGAAAAAAATGCGGCCTAAAACGCATTTTAATCTCCTGCCCAAAAACGCTCTTGGCAAAAAGCTCTAAAATCCCCTTTAAATCGGAAAATCTGATATTTTCATCGACTAGAAATCCTTCAATCTGATGGAACATAAAAAGATGGCTGGCATCCACCGCATCCGGCCGGTAAACTCTACCCGGCACTACGATCGCCAAGGGGGGTTTCTGGGTTTTCATCACGCGCACCTGCACCGGAGAAGTGTGGCTGCGTAAAAGCAGTTTAGCATAATCTTTTAAATAAAAAGTGTCGAAAGCGTCGCGGGAAGGATGTTCTAGCGGAATATTCAGGCCGGTAAAATTATTATATTCTGTTTCCACCTCCGGGCCCTGGACTACCGAAAAACCCATACGGATAAATATCGTACAAATTTCATCAATAATCTGAGTGATCGGATGCCGATGCCCAAGCTCTTGGGCAATCCCCGGCATCCCCAGGTCTAAGCTGCTTTTCTTTAAAGCGCTGCCTTGAATTTTTAATGATTTTTCTTTTTCTTCAAGCAACCCCAACAGCGTATTTTTTAAAGCGTTGACTTGTTTACCAAAGATTCCTCTTTGCTCAACCGGCAGCCCGGCAATTGAGCTGGTCAACTCGGCGACCAGGCCCTTCCTGCCTAAATATTTAACCCTCACCTCTTCTAGGTCCGGCACCGAAACTACCCTGGCTAGATCCTCTTCTACTTGTGCTTGAACAGAATCAATATCCATATTAAAAATACCGCCCCTAATAAAATAAAGCCTAGGTTTACTTTATCAAAATTTAACCTCTCTTTAACCAGCCGACCATTGGCGATCTTACGCAAACTCTGCGCATGAATATCTAAATCCCCTCCGTGTTCAGCGCAGGACCGATGGAATATCCCTACCACTTCCAGATTATCCCCGCGGGTTTTATAGTTGCCCGTAAAATTTATTTCTTTGGCCAGCCCGGAGTTTACCCAGACTCCCAGGGCGTTTTCTCCGTCATTCATATTCACCCAGGAAAAATTTCCGCGGAGCATTAGGTCTCCGATGGCTTCTGCGGAATAAACGATTAATTTGCCGTCATATTCTTTAGCTTTATTAATTAGCTCGCTGCTGCTTAAACTTTGAGAAAAAGCGGCCGTCAGGGGGTTTAACAAAAAAAACAAACCGGCTAAAATTAACGTAAATTTTATTTTCATTTTCCTTTAATGCTGGCAAATAAAAACCCCAAAATAGTAAACACCGACATAAACTCCAGGCGGCCGGCCCACATTTGCAATATATAGGTTACCTTCAACATTGCCGGCATAACAGTATTAGTAATTCCGCAAGATAGCCCTACGTTAGCTGCCGCAGAAGTAGATTCAAAAAGCGCCTCTAAAAAAGGATAGCCGTAAAACATCCCGACCAATGCGCCTAAACCATATAAAATTATATAAGCCAGAGTAATAATTAAAGCCCCCCTGACCAGCTTATCCTCCAAAAACACCTCTTTGATATGGTGAAACTTTTCAATTACAATTGCTCCTTCCGGCATAATGATCCTTTTAAGATCCTCTTTAAAGGCTTTAAAAATAATCCCGATGCGCAACATTTTAATTGCCCCGGTAGTCGAACAGACTGCTCCGCCACGCGCCATGGCCAGGATTACCCCCACTAAAGCCAGGGGGTTCCAATCCGTCACAAATTGCGCAGGATAAATAGTTTGGAATCCTGTGCCGGTGTGGCCGGAAATAAGCTGATAAAATCCTTTACGAAAAAGCATCACTGCCGCCGGATAAATTCCCGTCTGGGCCAAACCTATTGCCACAATAGAAAAAGTAGCAATCACGGTGACAAAAAGAGTGCGGGTTTCAATGTTTTTAATTAACTCTTTACGATTGCCCATCCACAGGTGATAATGCAATTTAAAATTAATCGCCCCTAAAACCATGATGATGATGGTAATCACCTCATAGACAAAACTGTGGTAATAAAGTATATTCTGAGACTGCGGGCTAAACCCTCCGGTATCAAAAGCCGCCATAAAATTGCAGGCGCCATGAAAAAATGAATTAAGCGGCTTCATTCCGTTAAATAATCCGGTTAAACCCAAGGCCAGAGTCCCTAAGATTAAATAAACAATGCTGACCAGCCAAATAAACCGGGAGGTATTAATGACGTTGGGCATAATCTTTTCATCCCGGGCCTCTCCCACATACATTTTAAAAGCGCCGGAAAACCCGCGCACAAAAAAAGAAAGCGCAATCACTACAATTCCCTGGCCTCCCAAGAACATAATTAAGTGTCGCCAAAAATTATGCGCATAAGAAAGGTGGTCTAAATCCTGGACCAAGGTTAGGCCGGTGGTAGCAAATCCGCTCATCGCGTCAAAACAGGCATCTAAAAAAGACTTCCAGTGGCCGCTTAAATATAACGGAATCGCCCCTAAAATCATGGCCACCAACCAAGACAAGCTGACCACAATCATCCCTTGCATCCAATTCAAATCTTTGTCGGTGTGACAGATTTTAATTAAAAGCAGTCCTAATAAAACAGATACTTCAATGCTAATGAAAAAATCCAAGGCGGGATTTCTTTCTCCAAAACCCAGGGCCACTAAAATAGGGATTACCATAGTTATAGCTAGCCCTAAAATTATTTTTCCCAGGTAAAAACCAATGATTTTTAAATCTTCGAGGCAGGGCTTAAGGATCATGGCTTAAAATAGATTGCCCAGCAGATAAAAAACACTACCAGCATGATAAAAAACACATAAAAAATTTCTGTGGTTATCCCAAATATAGTATTGAGGATAGGCTTAATTCTCATAGATTTTAAAGCTTCCCGGCTAAAAGGCTTAAGAGTTGCGGCTCGTTACCAATCAAAGTAAGCGCAATGACATCGTCTCCGGTTTTAAGCACCGTATCACCTTTGGGAAGAATGACCTCTTCCCCTCTGACAATCGAAACCAATACCGCATCTTTGGGCAAAGCGATATCTTTTACTTGACGATTAATCACGGGAGCATCATCCGGCAGATCCACGCGCACAATCGCCAGTTTGCCGCGTTTAAAACTCATTAAATTTACGAAATCCGAAAAAGAAACCTCTTCTTCAATAATTTTGGCAATAATCTTGGTGGAGTCCACCGGCACATCAATACCCAGCTCATTAAAGGTATGCTCATTATCCGGATTATTTACCCGGCCCACCGTGCGTTGTAAATTAAACTTTTCTTTAGCCAGCTGACAAATAATCAAGTTGTCTTCATCATCGCCGGTGACCGCGGCTAAAACATCCGCCCGCAGAATTCCGGCTTCCTCTAATATCTTCGGGTCGCAGGCATCGCCGTTAACTACCAAGGCATCTAATTCCTTGGCCAGCTCTTCGCAAATCTGGCGGTCTTTATCCACGACACTTACCGTATGCTTGCCCTGACAAAGCCTTTTAGCCAGAAAATAACCCACCTTACCTGCGCCGACAATTAAAATATACATTTTTATTTCTCCCCTAAATGAAACTTTTCCCTGACCGCCTGAAGGCTGGAAACTTTTACTACCCCCATTAAAATATCTTTATTTTTTAAAACGGTTTTAGGTTCAGGAATCACGACCCCTTGCATCCTACGCAAAGCCACCACAATAAAATTTCCCGGCAGATTAATATCCTGGATAGTTTTACCGACCAGATCATTCTTGACTTCAATCTCAATAACCCCCAAATCTTTGGACTCAATTAAATAGCTGGAGAATCTGCTCTCAATGATTTTATCTCTAAGCATCGCCGAAAATAGCATCGTGCCGCTGATAATATCCAAACCCAAAGCCGCATAAATATGGGCACGCTGCGGATCGTAAACTCGGGCAAAGACCTTGGGCACGGAAAAAATTTTTTTGGCCACCTGAGCGCTAATTAAATTAGTATTATCTCCATCGGTTACCGCGCAAAAAGCGTTGGCCTTTTCAATGCCTACCTGTTTTAAAAGAGCCAGGTCAAAACCATTGCCCACCATGGTCAGACCATTAAAAGTATCCCCTAGGCGCTTAAAGGCCTCCTGCGTTTTGTCGATCACGACCACATCATGGCCTTCGCCGGATAAAAGCTTAGCCAGCTCTGAACCCACTCTTCCACAACCCACAATAATTACGTACATGTTTGGCCCCTTATCCCCTGGATTTAGTTTTTGCTAACTTAAACGGTGGATATTTATTTATTAATTATCTCCACTAACTTTTTGAAAGCTAGGTTATCTCTTACTGCTAAATCCGCCAAAACCTTACGATCGAGAGTAATTTTAGATTTCTTGAGTCCGTTCATAAATACGCTATAGGAAATCCCCAACTCTCGGCAGGCGGCGTTAATCCGGGCAATCCAAAGACTGCGAAATTCACGCTTCTTATTCCGACGGTCTCGATAAGCATATCTGAGCGCATGCACCAGCACTCTTTTGGCCTGTTGATATTGCTTGCTGCGGTCCCCCCAAAAACCTTTGGCCTGCCTAAGGACTTTCTTCTTTTTTTTACGCGTTGCTACACTGTGTCTAGCCTTTGCCATTGTTATTCTCCTTGCCCACAAGGTCACCGACGTACTAGCTTGCACCCAGCGTTAACTGGAATTGCGCTGGTGCGCGCTAGGAAAGCGCGGGTGCTCTGGGAATATTATGCTTCTGTTAAGATAAAACCGCTGCTAACCATAAGGTAGCATAGATTTGATGAATCTTGCTTCTTTTTTACCCGCCAACGTCCGACGCCTTCTTAAGTTTCTTATCTTTTTTGTTTTCTTAGATGAAGCTAGGTGGCTTTTACCACCCGGCGAATACTTAACCCTGCCTTTTTTAGTAATTTTAAAACGTTTAGCTACTCCGCGTTTTGTTTTTAGTTTTGGCATTTTTCTCCTTGTGTACGAACACAACCTGCGCCATCTGGCGCACACCGACGCAATACTCACCACCAGGTGACACTGGCGCAATACAAATTAGCGCCAGGTGCAAGCTAGGTGTCGAGTGAACAACAGCCCCAAGTATATTATTATATATTACTTCGGCGCAATCACAAAGGACATAATTCTACCTTCTAATGACGGCGTCTTTTCTACCTGTCCCTCGTTCTGCGTATCAACAATGAATTTATCTAAAACCTTTCTTCCTAAATCTAAGTGTTCCATCTGTCGGCCGCGGAAGAAAAGATTAACCTTAACTTTGTCTTTTTTCTTTAAAAAACTTATGACCTGTTTAACCTTGGTTGCAAAGTCATGTTCGTCGATATTGGGCTTAAGCCGGATCTCCTTAAGGCGGCCCTGTTTCTGGTGTTTTTTAGATTCCCGCTCTTTTTTCTCCAGATCATACCTAAATTTACTATACTCAATAATCCGGCAAACCGGCGGAACAGCGGCGGGGGCAACCTCCACTAAATCTAATTCATGTTGGCTAGCAATCTCCAAAGCCCTCTGTACCGACATTACCCCTAACTGGCTCCCATCATGACCAATAACCCGAACTTGTGGTGAACTAATTCTGTCGTTAATGCGCGTGAACTTTTTTATAGCTTCCTCCTGTTCTTCATTTATGTTCCTGAATCTGGTTAATTAAATTCCCAACAAATTCCTCCAAGGCAACTGCCCCCTGATCCTGACTTCCTTTTTTACGGACACTAACCGTACCCTGCGTAGCTTCTCGATCCCCCAAAATTAGACAATAAGGAATTTTATTAATTTCAGCATTGCGAATCTTTTTATTCAGAGTTTCATTATGCAAATCTATATCCACGCGAATATTTTGGTTTTCTAATTTATTCTTTACCTCTTGAGCATAAGTCAGTACTGTTTCTTTGATCGGAATGATTAAAACTTGGGTTGGGCTTAACCATAAAGGCAGCTCTGCCTTGTAATGTTCAATCAGGGCGCCGATAAAACGTTCCAGGCTGCCCAACAAAACCCGGTGCAGCATAATCGGCTGTCTTTCTTTACCCTCAGCATCAATATAAGCTAAATTAAATCTTTTGGGAAGAGCAAAATCACATTGAATAGTCGCGCACTGCCAGGTCCTTTTAAGCGCATCCTTTAATTTAATATCGATTTTCGGTCCGTAAAAAGCACCCTCTCCGGGATGCACATCATATGGCAGCCCTTTATCTTTTAAGGCTGCTTCTAAAGCTTCAGTGGCTCTGCGCCAATCCTCATCCGAGCCAATAGATTTTTCCGGGCGGGTGCTTAGCTCAATTCCTACGGAGTCGAACCCAAAAACTTTCATCGTATCAAAAACAAAATCAATAATGGCTTTAATTTCCTGGGGCAATTGTTCCGGTAAACAAAAGACATGTGCATCATCCTGGGTAAACCCGCGCACCCGCAATAACCCGTGCAAAACCCCGGCTTTTTCCCGGCGATAAACTGTACCCAGCTCGAAATAACGGATAGGTAGATCTTTATAACTCCTGGTTTTAGATTTGTAGATCAAAATGTGCCCCGGGCAATTCATCGGCTTTAAAACGAATTCTTTCTCTTCAGCCGCAAAGGTATACATATTCTCTCGGTAATAATCATAATGCCCGCTGGTCTTCCACAGGCCAACATCCATGATATGCGGAGTAATCACCATTTCGTAGCCGCGTTTTAAATGCTCCTTTTTTTCATAATC
>JAZDLL010000017.1:0-25311 GCA_043802105.1 Candidatus Omnitrophota bacterium | reverse complement strand
TTCATGCTTAGGCGTTTGAACGCTGAGCAACCCCGCGGGCTTATTCACCACCAACAGCCAGTCATCCTCAAAAACAATCGGAATATTCAATTAAATAATCTTTAACATGCGCTCAATCGCCAAACGCGCTTTCTTTCTAATCTCTTCGGAAACGCGGACTTCCTCCTTAAGCTCCTCTAAAGCCCAAAGCACTTTTTCCGCAGTGGTGCGTTTCATGTTCGGGCACACCGCGCGTTCACTGGCTAAATAAAATTCTTTATCCGGATTATCCTGTTTAAGCCGGTAGAGCAGTCCGGCTTCCGTGCCGATAATAAATTCTTGGGCGCAATCTTCCTTAACATATTTAGCCATCTGGCTGGTCGAAAGTACAACATCAGCTAAAGATACGACCGCCGGCAAACATTCCGGGTGCACCATCACCTTAGCCGTAGGATGAAACTTTCTCTCCCGCTCTAGGTCCTCGGGCAATATTTTAACGTGCGTAGGACAAAACCCGTGCCAAGAGATTAATTTTCTGCCGGTTTTTTTAGAAACATAGTCCGCCAGGTATTTATCCGGAACAAAAATTATTTCCTTTTCTTGTTTTAAGGCATTGACTACCGCCACGGCGTTAGCCGAAGTACAACAATAATCTAACTCCGCTTTAACCGCTGCCGAAGTATTTACATAGCCTACCACTACAGCCTGCGGGTGTTTTTGTTTAAGCTTCCTTAAATCCTCGGCATTCATCATATCCGCCATCGGGCAGCCGGCAGAGATATCCGGCATAATTACTAATTTATCCGGAGAAAGGATAGAAGCGGTCTCGGCCATAAAATAAACTCCGCAAAAAACAATCACTTCCGCTTCGGTTTTAGCGGCCACCCGGGAAAGCTCCAGGGAATCCCCGCGAAAATCCGCCAGATCCTGAACTTCCGGCAATTGATAATTATGCACCAGAATGATCGCTTTACGTTTTTTCTTTAATTCTTTAATCTTAGCAACTAATTTCTGGTCTTCCTTAATCATGCCCATTAATAACCATTTGGATTATCCCTCCTCCTAAAACCGTATCCTTAGCGTAAAAAACAGCAGATTGGCCGGGAGTTACTGCAAACTGCGGCTGCTTAAAAACAACTCTCTGTTTATCTTGACCCGGATAAACCGCGGCCAACGTTTCCTTATGATTATAACGTATGCGCACCTTAATCTCAATCTTCTTTTTAGGAGGTTTGCCCAAAAAATGCCCATCTCTGATCATAAATTCACTTTTATAAACCTCCTGGCGGGCTCCCACGCTAACTTGATTAGCTTGAGCATTAATTTGCGTTACATAAAGGGGATGCCTGGCGGCAATCCCCAGCCCGTGGCGCTGGCCAATGGTATAAAAGGCTATCCCCCGATGTCGGCCTAGAATATTTCCATTTTTATCGACAAAATCTCCCGGCTTAACCGCACCTTGCCCCCTGGCCTTAATAAAATCGCCGTATTTGCCATCGGGCAAAAAACAAATCTCCTGGCTATCCTGTTTGGCGGCCACCTGCAGCCCGAAATCAGAAGCCAGCTGCCTGACTTTAGGTTTAGTAAAATTGCCTAAGGGAAAAATTACATGTTTAAGTTGCGCTTGAGTTAAGCGATAGAGAAAATAAGATTGATCTTTTTTAAGGTCTTTGGCTTTTTTAAGCAGGTACCCCTGCGGGGATTTTACAATTCTGGCATAATGGCCGGTAGCCAGAAATTGTGCCCCCAAATTAATTGCTTTTTTAAGTAAAATGCCGAATTTTATAAATTGATTGCATCTTACGCAAGGGTTAGGCGTTCGACCGGAAAGATACTCTTGATAAAAATTTTGAATTACTTCCTGATAAAAATATTTATCGAAATTTAAAACATAATGCCGGATCCCCAGCTTTTGACAAACTCGACGCGCATCTTCAATCCCGGTTAAACCACAACAACTGGGCTTCTGTCCGTTTTTTTCCGCAAGATTAAAACACATCGTCAAACCAATTACCTCATAGCCTTGCTTCTTTAATAAAGCTGCAGCTACTGAAGAATCAACCCCGCCGCTCATGGCGACTACGATGCGCTTTGCGCGCTTTGTGCGCTTTCCGGTATTTTTCATAATCAAATAATTCTAAACCCTAAGAAAAAGGCCCAGCAGGTTATGCCGGGCCTTTTTCTTGGTTCCTGTTAGGTTATAACTTCACTACTTTAGTAGCTTGTTCACCTTTGGGACCTTTTTCAATCTCAAATTCAACCTCCTGGCCCTCCTCTAAAGTCTTATAGCCCTCACCCTGAATTGCCGTATGATGCACGAATACATCGGCACCGTTCTCAGGAGTAATAAAACCATAACCCTTTTGATTGGAAAACCACTTTACTTTACCTTTTGCCATTTTCTTTACTTCCTCCTTTCCACAAAATTATAACCAGCCTTAAGGTATAACAAAAAACCGTAAGGCGTGTTGTTCTTTCTCCTTACGGTTCAAGACTTCTACTCCTTGGCTCAACTCACAGAAATTATATAATAATCCGACTACTTGTCAATATATATTATCACCTTAAGCTGTCTAGCTGTTTAAGGTTATAGTAATCCAAAACCTTCACCTTGGCTTTAGATTTACTGACCAGCCAATCATGATATTTACGCATAAAACGATCATGGTTGATTTTTTTAACCCACTGGTAGACTGAAGCATACTGATCTTTATACCCATAGCGTTTCAACGTCCGATAAGACAAAAACCCCGGTGATTTTTTGGTCTGCCGCGCCCACATCAAGCTATCTTGGCGGTATTGGGCAACCTCATAAGGCTTGACTACGAATAAAACTACATGAATAAACATCGGCCTCCTTAATTAATTATCTAAGTTAAGATATTATATGTTATTAACCATTTGAAATCAATTACCTAACTTTACCTCAATACTAGCGGATGACTGCCGAGACGAAGCCCTTGCCGCGCGCAATCCGCCTACGGCGAGTGAGCACGGCGAGGTGACTCGGCAGGCAGGACCCGTTACTTTCTACCATTCCAACCTTAAACCTGCCTGAACATACCTGCCCGCTTGAGGAATACCGGCAATATCCTGATACTCTACATTTAAAATATTAGTCGAGTTTAAAAAAATCTTGGAATGCTTATTTAAATTATAGCTTAATCCGGCGTTCAACAACCACCAGCCACGACGGCCCGGGCGCTGTTTATAATTAAATCCCATCTCCTGTTGGCCAAAGGGCAGCTCCCAGCTAAAAACCGTATTCACTAAATGCCGGGCATAGTTGGGGCCGTATTTATAAAGATATCCTTGATTGTCTATGGCTTTATCGGTATAGGTATAATGCGTGTCTAAACTAAACAACCGGTTAAACTTTTTATGCAGCGAATACTCAACACCAAAGACATTGTCGGAAGTAAAATTCCTGGCCTGCCATTTTTGGCTTGAATCAGACCTAACCCAATCAATCATTCCTGCCTCCTGGCGTAGAAATAAAACCAGGCCTGAGGAAAATTCCTCCTGTTTATACTCAAAACCCGCTTGATAGTTCCAGGCTTTTTCCGCATCCAGATCAGCATTACCCAGGGTAGTAGCGTCATTATAGTAAAGCTCGGTAAATGAAGGTATGCGCATGCTTCTGGAAATCCCGAAATTAAGCGCAGCTTGCGGAGTAAATTTAAACTTAAGGCTAGAGGAGCCAGTATAAGCTTGATTGAAATCGGAAAAATCATCTAAACGTAAAGAAAAACCTAAATCCCACCGCCCTCCTACTGCTAAGCTGTCATCTAAAAACAGACTTTGATGTTGACGAGTATGCTTGCCTAAATTAGTGGAGGTAATCTTCTCCTGGCCCCATTCTAAGCCTAATCCGGCCTTACCCCATAATCTGGTTTCTTTTTGCAAATAAATACTTGGCACAAACATATCTGTGCGGTGATCACTATAATTAGCGATGTTCTGGTTCAAGGCAAATTTATCAAAATGCCGGCGCCAAATAAAATTCGGCTTAATTAATAAACCATCTTTATCCAGGCTAAAACCGCTATTTAGTAAATAGGTTTTTGTCCATTCCCGGGAAGGATAACCCTTGCCCGGAGTATAAAAATCATAGGCGCCGAATTCTTTCTCCTGATAGCCGAAATTATTCTCCCAACTACCCAGCGGCAGCTGCCAATGCGTACCAACAGCTGCGGTAAATTTTTTAAAATCCGTATCATAGCGAAAACCCTTGGACTGCGCATCCTCGACCGAAACCCTAAAACCCAAATCCTTAAATCTGTCGCTAATACTAAACAATCCATAGCCGTTACGCTGGGAACCCGCGGCAAATTCCCAAACTGTTTTTTTCTCTCCGGGCGCCTTGAGCACAAAATTTATTGCTCCGCCAATCGCGTCCGGGCCGAATAAAGAGGAACCTGCCCCGGGAATAACTTCGATTTTCTTAATATCTTCTTTAGTAAAAGGAATGTCTGCGTTATGGTGGGCGGTCTGGGGATCATTTATTCTTTGGCCGTTAAGTAAAATTAATACCTGCTGGAAGGTAGAGCCGCGTAACGAAAAATCCGTCTGCATGCCGCTACCCAAAGCCCGGCTCTGTAAATCTACCGGCAAACTGCTTAAACCCTCTAGACCGGACTGATAATTAAATGCGCTGTTTTGGCCGGGATCTGTGGCGTAGGCATTTAAAAGAAATTGTTTTTGTTTAGTAATGACCAGGGGCTCCAGGTCTTGTCCCTTATCCTGAAAAGCAAAAGATGCTCTGGGAAGGGCCAGTATAACAATAATCAAAAAACGCTTTAGCTTTATCTTAAACACCAGATAATTATAAAGCGGCTGGATTAATTGTCAACTAATAATATGTCTGTGGTTTACATTACCGGCAAGCCGTTACATCCCCGCTGGAAACTTTTTGCATTAGCCCGGAGTCCTTACGGATAAGCAAGGCGCCGTCAGCATCGACATCCATTGCCTGGCCTTCCAGATGCTTATTCTGGTAATCCACCTTAACCCGCGTACCCAGGGTCAGGGTAAAATTGCGCCATTTATTAATGATCGCCTGGGGCCCCTGATCCCCCAGAAGAAGATAGTTGTTTTCTATTCTGCGCAAAAGCACCTGCAATAAAACCACGCGGCTTATTTCCTGCCCCTGCTCTTGTTTTAAAGAAGTAGCGCCGGCAATTAAGGATTTCTTATCATTATTGACATTTAAACCTATGCCGATAACCACAAAATTTACCTTATCCATTTCGGCATTCATCTCCGTCAAGATACCGGCCACTTTTTTATTATGAATCAGCACGTCATTGGGCCATTTAATCTGCACATCCAGACCAACCACCTCTTTTACCGCTTCACAAATACTTACTGCGCTCATTAAAGTTAATACCGGGCAGGCAGCGGGTAAAATCTTTGGCCTTAAAATTAAGGACAGATAAATTCCTTTATATTTAGGGGAGAGCCAACCGCGGCCTAACCTACCGCGGCCTTTAGTTTGCGATTCCGCCAAGACCAGTGTCCCGCTGGCCGCCTCCTGCATACCCAACTGCATAGCCAGATCCATAGTAGAGGCCAAATAATCAAAATAATGAATCTTTTTACCGACAAATTTTGTATTTAGGTTGCGCGCAACTTCATAAGTAAAAAGCCGGTCCGGGCAGGACTCCAGCCGATAACCTAAATGCGGAACAGCCACTATCTCATATCCGGAATCCTTTAATTCCTGGATATGTTTCCATAACCCCTGACGGCTAATCCCCAAATGCTTGCTAATCTGGTCTCCGGAAAGGTAATCATGTTTTTTATTTAAATAATCGAGTATTTTTTCTTTCATTCTACACCTTTCCGCCACGTGGCGGATACTGGCGCAATTCCTCTTAGCGTCAGGTACATTTTTTCTTAAGCAACTGTGCAAATTTCCCCCAGAAAGGATCAACTTTAGGATGTTTAAGTTCATAATCCCTATCCCCATCTATAACGCGCATGCCTGCTGACTGCGCAGTTACCTGACCGACAATACTGGCCGGAATCCCGGATTTTTCCAGAGCCTTGACGATAAATTTTGCTTTTTGCGGGTTAGCCGTAGCTAATAAAGTACCTTCGCTGATAGATTTATAAGGATCAATATCAAAACAGGCGCAGGTCAGCTTGACGGCTTCCTGTAAAATTATCTTATTTAAGTCAATACACATACCTACCCGGCTATGCTGGGCAATTTCAAAAAGCCCGCCCCAGACTCCGCATTCTGTAGCGTCATGCATGGCAGTTACCCCGCCTACCGAGGCAGCGATCAAGGCATCCTTAACCGTAGACATTTGATAAAAAACATCCTGCGCGCGTTTAACCAAAGATCTGCCGTATTTAGCTTCTAAAAATTCCGGAAAATAAGCGCTGAGCAAACCGGTGGTTTCAATGGCCGGCCCCTTGGAAATAATCACCGCATCCCCGACTTTGGCGCAAGGATTAATCAACTTTTTTTTTCGGCCTAAACCAAACATGGTTGCTCCGCCGACCATCGGGTAATTACATCCGGCATAACGAGCAGTATGTCCGGTAATCACGCTGATCTTTAACTGCTTGCACTCTTGATGTACCGCATCCCACATCCTCACTAATTCCGCCTCAGAGATCTGCGGTGGAAGATTAAGGTCAATCGCCAAATATTGCGGGGCAATTCCGCTGACCGCCACATCGCTGGCAATAATATGCACCGCAAACCAGGCAGCTTTTTCTAAACCTAATTCTTGGGCGATGAAAAAAGGATCCGTGGATAAAACCATCACCTGAGCTCCTAAATCCACTACGCCAAAATCCACTCCGTTTTGCGGGCCCACGATAATGGATTTATTAGGATGGCCTAATTTACGATAGATATGTTGGTTAAAAAAATCCGGATGGATTTTACCGAGCTTAGGTAAACTATTTTTCATAAAGCGGGGACATGGCACGTAATTTTTGAACCACCAGAGGTAATTTTTCCATGAGATAATCTATATCGCTTTCCTTGGTCCAGCGCCCCAGAGTAATCCTAAGCGAGCCGTGCGCCGTTTCATGGTCTAAACCAATGGCCAATAAAACATGCGACGGTTCAAGAGAACTGGAGGTGCAGGCTGAGCCGGTAGAACAAGCAATCCCCAGCATATCCAGGCTTAAAAGCATGGATTCGCCTTCAATGTATTTAATGGAAAAGTTTACGCTGTTGGGCAGCCTTTGCCGGGGGTGACCATTAAGCCTAACCTCAGCAATTTTAGCCGGGATCTCTTTGATCAACCTGTCGCGCAAAGCGCTCTGAAATTTAATCTCCCCTTCCATTTTATTTTGACAAAGCTCAATGGCCTTGGCTAAACCCACAATTGCGGAAATATTATGCGTGGAAGCGCGCTTGCCTCTTTCCTGGTCTCCGCCGCGCATAAAGGTCTCCAAACGCGTGCCTTTTCTTACGTATAAAGCCCCCACTCCTTTGGGCCCGTAAAACTTATGCGCCGAAAGCGACAAAAGATCCAGATTAAACTCATCTACATTTATCGGAATGTGCCCCACGGTCTGCACGGCATCCGTATGAAAATAAATCCCTTTTTCTTTAGCCAGCCGGCCGAATTGAGCAATCGGCTGCAGGGTTCCGATTTCATTATTCGCGTGCATAATGCTGATTAAAATAGTTCTATCAGTAATGGCTTGCTTTAGCTGGTCGGCAGAAACCAGGCCGTCTTTATCAACCTTTAGATAAGTAACCTTAAATCCTTGCTTTTCCAAAAATTTTGCCGGCTCACTAACGGCATGGTGCTCAATCGCAGAAGTAATAATATGGTTGCCCTTCTTTTCTAATGCGTAAGCCACCCCCAAAAGCGCAGTATTATCTGACTCTGTACCGCCGCAGGTAAAAACAATCTCCTCAGGTTTGGCCCCGATAAAATCCGCCAAACTCTGGCGGCTATCCTCAAGGGCTTTTTTAGCCTCCTGGCCATAAGCATGTAAACTTGAAGCGTTGCCAAATTTCTCAAAGAAATACGGCTCCATGGCCGCGATCACTTCCGGATCAGTAGGAGTAGTTGCCGCATAATCCAAATATACTTTTTTCATCGATTAATTACCTCATTTAAACTCCCCGGTCGATATCCCTCTAAATCTACGGTAATATAATTATAGCCTAAGTCTTTTAATTTCTTCACTATTGGCTGGCGTTGATTTAATAGCCGGCGAATATCACTTTTATCTACTTCAATCCGACAAAGGCCATTATAATGGCGCAGGCGTACCTGTTTAAAGCCTTGAGCAATTAAATATTCCTCAGCTTGATCAATGCGTTTAAGCAGGGGGGTAGTAATCTTAACCCCGTAAGGTATACGTGAGGCCAAACAGGCCAGGGGCGGCTTATTCCAGCTAGAAAGCCCCAACTTTTTGCTTAATCTACGGATATCTTCTTTATCAAAACCCGCTTCAATTAAAGGTGATTTTATCTTAAGTTTACACTTGGCAATATTTCCCGGCCGATAATCTAATTTATCTGAAAGGCTACCGGCTTCTAAAACAAAATCTAGTTTATTTTGCTTAGCCACAGCAATTAACTTTGAAAAAAGCTCTTCTTTGCAGTAATAACAACGCGCAACAGAATTAGCCGTAAATTTCTTATTATTAAGCTCACGTGTCCGGATTACCTTTAGCCTAGCGCCGATCTGCTTGGCCAATATTTCTGCCTTGGCCAGCTCGCCTTTAGGATAGGTAGCCGAAACAGCGGTTACCGCCAGAACTTTATCCGCCGGTAACACCAAAGCGCAAATCTTAAGCAGAAACGCGCTGTCCTGGCCTCCGGAAAATGCCACGAGCGCGGATTTATACCCCGAAATTATGCGTTTTAATCGCTTAAGCTTATCCTGTGAGAGCATCAAAAAAATATTTTCTATTTACAAAGCGACCACTTCTTTTATTTCCGGAACTTCCTGCCTGAGGATTTTTTCAATCCCATTCTTTAAGGTCATCGAGCTCATTGGGCAGCATCCACAGCTTCCCTTTAGTTTTAATTTGACTATCCCATCAGCGGTAACCTCAATTAGTTCCACATTCCCGCCATCGGCCATTAACATCGGTCTGACTTTATCTAGCGCCTTTTCAATTCTCTCTCTCATTTATCCCGCCTTTCTAATCTGGTTAAATTTATCAAACTATTGTACCACTGTAAAAAATCCCTGCAATTAATTAAAATTATTCTTCGACAGGTAGTGGAAAACACTTAAAACAGCTTTGGAGCCTTCGCCGGCGGCAATAATAATCTGCTTTTCCGGAACATTTGTAACGTCACCGGCAGCAAAAATACCGGCAAGATTGGTCTGGTTGCGGGCATCCACAATTATTTCATTTTCTGAATTTCTTTCTACACCTTTGGCGAATACAGAATTAGGGATTAGGCCAATTTCTACAAATACCCCCTGAACGGCTAATTCTTTTTCCTGATTTGCACTGTTGATCCTTACGCTTTTAACAAACTTATCTCCCAAAACAGCAATTACCGTAGAATTGTTTAAAATCGTAACATTAACGGCTTCCTGGACCTTGCGGCACATAATTGCATCTCCGGATAAACTCAAAGCACTATTAATCATATAGACATGTCTGGTAATTTTAATCAATTGTAAAGCAGCATCCAAAGCAGAGTTCCCGCCGCCGATTACCGCGACATCTTTACCGGCAAACAACGGGCCGTCGCAAGTGGCACAATAAGTCAAACCGCGGTTCTTAAACTCTTTCTCCCCGGTAACGCCTAACTCTTTCGACTTTTTTCCGCTAGCGATAATTACGCTTCTAGCTTGATAGTCTGCTTTATTTGTTTTTAGTCGAATAACCTGGCCGATTTTTACCAGTTCCAGGACTTCTTCGTTTTCTTTAAGCGCCGGGCCATATTTGAGCATGTGCTCCTGGAACTTCTGCGCCAGCTCCGGCCCGCTGATAAATTGATAGCCGGTGTAGTTTTCTATATCTGCGCTCCAGGCGGCCTGGCCGCCGATATCCAGGCTAATTACTAAAAAATCTAACTGCTTCCTGGCGGCATAAACACTGGCGGTAATTCCCGCCGGGCCGGCTCCGATAATAATTAAATCATAAATTTTGATATCCAACGATTGCCTCGCAGATTATTTTATAACCCTAAAGCTAATTTAATCTTGTCCTTATCAAAACCTATAATAATTTCGCCGTCAATATCTAATACCGGAACCCCCATTTGGCCGGTTTTAGCCATCATTTCATCCGCCGCCAGCTGATCACCGGAAACATCCAAGTTCAAAAACTCGATGTTATTCTCTTTCAAAAACTGCTTGGCGCGTATACACCAGGGACAAGTGGAAGTGCTATAGACTTTTACGCTTTTAACCATATCCAGCCTCCTTTCTTAAATGATACGGAGCAAGATTAACGATCTCCTCAACTTCTAGGATAATCAGATGCTTAGGTTTCGGCAAGCTGGCCTCAGGATGATGTCTTTGGCCTTGGTCTTGAACTAAATTCTTCAACAATCTTTTCGCCAGGCGCGCAGTAATATTATCCTCCCAAGTTTTAATAATCTCCTGGCTGATTATTTCATTCTGCATCATTTTAGCCTTGCCCTTAAGACAATAGCCGATAAATTTATGCTCATCCACTGCGCTGATACTGATATGCGGATTGCTCCCTATATTTTCACGGGTTACTCCCTGATAAACATCAATCAGATAAATCTCTCCGAGCGGATTAATCTTAACAATGTCTTTACATGAACTATGGGGAAATCCGTTTTTGTCGATGGAAGAAACCACCACAAAACCCTGGGTACGTAAAAAATCAATGATTGCCGCAGGTATGGGTTTCATTTTAGGCTTTCAGCAAATTTAGAGCCGAACTCAAAACAACCGGCTAACTCCGAGGCATCCGGAACATATTTAACGGCGAGCCCCGGAGTAATTTGATCAACACCGCTATCTTTAAGCATCTCCTGCATTTCTTGAACTGCTCCGCCGGCCCAGCCGTAAGATCCAAAAAAACCCATCTTTCTGCCTTTAGGCTTGAAACCTTTGACAATCTCCAGAAAGGCGGCAATATTCGGCAGCATATCATTATCATGGGTAGATGAACCAAAAATAAATCCTTGAGCCAATAGCATCTGGGAAATTACTTCCGTACGGTCGCTCTGGGCCACATCATAAAGCTTAACCTCTAGCCCGGAAGAAACTAACCCCTCAACAATCTTTTCAGCCATCCGGGCGGTAGATTGCCACATTGTTTCATAAACTACTACTACCTTGGCTTTAGTTTCTCCTTTAGCCCAGGAAAGATAAGCATTAATTATCTTGGCCGGGTCCTGGCGCCAGATCACCCCATGGCTTGGCGCAATAATCTTGATCGGTAGATTTAACTTTTGGATCTCCTGAATCTTTCTAAGAATAATCGCCCCCAACGGCCAAAGAATATTCGCATAGTACTTTTGGGCTTCTTCCATTAACGCACATTGATCCACCTGATCATCAAACCGGCTGCTCGTAGCAAAATGCTGGCCAAAGGCGTCATTAGGCAAAAGCAGCGCATCTTGCGGACAATAGGTAAACATGCTATCCGGCCAATGAATCATCGGCGCCTCCATAAAATTAAGCGTGCGCCGGCCTAACTTTAATTGATCATTGGTTTTAACGGTTTGAAAATACCAATTTTTATAATAATGTTTGGACAGGCCTTCCTGGCATTTAGCCGTGCCCAAAATCTTAGCTTTAGGACAAAGCGGCATAATCGCCGGCAGCGCTCCGGAGTGATCCATCTCTACGTGATTGGCAATAATATAATCAATATCCTTCAGAGGGATAATTTCTTTAATATTATCAATTAGCTCCTGGCTAAATGCCCCGGGCACAGTATCAATCAGCGCAATTTTCTCATCAAGAATCAAATAGGCATTATAACTGGAGCCTCTGGGCGTAGTATAGGTATGGCCGTGAAAATTACGCACATTCCAATCCACTACCCCTACTGAGTAGATATCCGGTAATATTTTTATGGCTGCCATCAATTCCTCCGTATTCACCTGGCCACTAATTACTGCTCTTTAATAACCCTGAAAATTCTCCGTAACAATCAAATCCGGCGCTACCCCTAAATCTTCAGTCAAAAGTTTACGCATCGCCTCCACCATCGGCGGCGGCCCGCAAAGATAAAATTTCCTCTGTCGGTAATCCGGAATTTCACTCTTAATCACCCCGGCATTAATCCGACCAACCGTACACTGAAATCCCGGTTCGGTTTCACACAATACATGCGCTACTTTTAAACGGGGATAACTTTTCATCATGGCATCAAAATCATCCTTAAAAACTACATCCCTTACCGATCGGTTCGCATAAACCAACACTATGTCGTTGCCTAAATTTTTATCTACCACATATTTACAAATACTACGGATAGGAGTAATCCCTATACCTCCGGATAAAAAAGCGATCTTAGGAAAAGCTTCGTCTAAAACAAATTTCCCAAGGGGATATTGAATAGCCACCTGGTCCCCGACTCTTAAATTATCCAAGGTTTTAGAAAAATCACTTTCAGTTAATTTCTTAGTAAACTCTAAATAACATTTTTCAGTAGGAGAACTGGAAATAGAAAGGTATTTTTTTAGCCCGGAGTCATCTTGGAGTTTAACCGATAGAAATTGGCCGGCTTTAAAATCCAAAACGCCGGGCATCTCCAGGCGAAAACTCTTGACATTATAGTTACGCCGGATAACTTCCTTAATTTTAACTTTGATCTCTACAGGCATACTTATTTACGGGGACAGCAAGCTCCCCAGAATTTTTTGGTGCTAGCCGGAGTGCTGGATATAACTTTTAAATTATCAAAAACATCATTAAAGTTAACCGAATGCGTTATTTCATCAACCACCTGAATATACGCAAGACAGTCACTTTGATCAATAATCAGCGTGCCTCTGGCTAAAAGATTCAGCTCCTTGATTAGAAAACCATAATTTAAACCAAAGGAGTTGAACCGGTAGTCCGAAAGCACCACTTCATTCTTGATTTCATTAGCCGAACAAAATCGCGCCTGGGCAAAAGGTAAATCTTTACTTACTCCGATTACCACCACCAGCGGGCTAAGCCCGGCGGCCTGGCGATTGAACTCTTTTACCTGTAAATCGCAAACCGGCGTATCCAACGAAGGAAAAAAATTAATCACTTTGATTTTACCGCTAAAATCCGACAATTTTACAACTTTCAGATCCTGGGAAATCAATTTAAAATCAAAAACCCTCCTGCCTACCTTGATCGGTTTGCCGGTTAAAGTTAGGGGCGCCCCTTTAAAAGTAATTATTCTAGCCATGGTTTTACCTTGCTTAAACTACTTTCTCAAACTGATCTTTACCCACTCCGCATTCAGGACAAACCCAATCCTCCGGGAGAGATTCAAAACTAGTTCCGGGAGCAATTCCATTATCCGGATCTCCGACATTAGGGTAATAAATATACCCGCAAACTAAACATTTGTATTTACTCATTTGTCCCTCCTTGTCTACCTAGATAACATGCGCCACATGGCGCATACCGGCGTAAATCCAATATACGCCGGGTACCCACGCAAGTTGCGCTACCTAGCGCACACCGACGCAATACTCACCACGAGGTGACACTGGCGCAATACCTATTAGCGCCAGGTGTCTCGATAAATCTATTCAACCTTAGAAATAATCCCCTTATTCGCTTGACATTTAGAACAACCGGGAAGTTTTTGGTCTTTGGTCAGCGCACCTTTTTGCGGCATCAGTACAGCCGGCATACTATTCATGGGCATCATTTGCGGCATATAGCTCATCTTCTCTTGCATCATGCTTTTCATTACGGCAGATCCTTGCGCCATTTTATAGACGGCGCCTGAAAAAACCACTAGCGCTGCCAGCCAAAGAAAACCCACTACCACATAACCAAAAGCCCGGAGCCCTTTTTCTTCAATTTTACGCAAAGTAAATAGCACAAAGAAGCTGACCGTTAACAAAACCGCTACCGGCACCACCGCCATTAAATACGATAATTTTAACATGAACATAATCCTCTCCTTTAGTTAACTAATATTGTCCTCTTTTGCCTACTCTACTCTACTTTAATTTCCTTTTCACTTCTCCAGAGGCCATGAATATTACAATAAGCGGTCGCCATAATTACGCCGCTTTTCTCGGTCTTAAAAACTGCCGAGGCCTTGGGCTCAGAAAATACCGTACTGGTATTTGGCCCCTGCGCAGACTCCCCGTGGGTATTAAACTCAAAACGCGCTATTTGATAAGGAAACTTTTCCCCCACCGCTAAAAAATACACCTCGATAGCCCTAATGTGGTGCTCGGTAGTGTTGGGATGTGCGATCTGCTTGCCCACGCTAACTTCAATCGCCAGGGCCTGGCCTTTGTTTATTTTATCCGGCCCCTCAATAACCGGCACATGTTTCTCCGTTTTCCAATCTGCGCTCTGCAGTAAATCTCTTAAATCTGCCATCGTCCTGCCTCCTCTTTATTTCTTTAATATTTTTTTTAAATCTTCCTGCGGCGTGCTAATTAACTTTAGGCCAAATTTCTCCTGCAGAACGCCAAATACATTTTTGCTGATAAAAGCCGGGGGAGTCGGCCCGATATAGATACCTTGGATACCAAGATACAACAAAGACAATAGAATGGCAACTGCTTTTTGCTCAAACCAGGAAAGCACCAGGGTTAAAGGCAACTCGTTCACCCCGCAGCCAAACGCCTTAGCCAAAGCCACTGCTATCTGCACCGCAGAATAAGCATTATTGCATTGCCCCAGATCGATTAATCTGGGAATCCCTTCAATTTCTCCGAAATCCATTTTATTGAAACGGTATTTTCCGCAGGCTAAAGTCAGAATAACGCAATCCTGAGGGACTTTTTCGGCAAATTCAGTGTAATAATTACGCCCGGGTTTAGCGCCGTCACAGCCGCCAATTAAGAAAAAATGTTTAATTTTACCCGCCTTAACTAAACTCACAATCTTATCCGCCAATCCTAGAACTGCCGTATGGTGAAAACCCGTCCAAATCTTTTTACCCAAAGCTTCAGGCAAAGGCGGCAGGGATCTAGCTTTTTCAATCAGGGTCTTAAAATCCCGATTTTTTAAATGTGTTGCTCCGGATACCCCGGTAATCCCGACGGTAAAGAGCCTATTTAAATAAGTATTTTCCGGAGGAATTAATACGCAATTAGTAGTGGCCAGCAAAGCGCCGCTGAAAGCATTAAATTCTTTTTTCTGCTCCTGCCAAGCCCCTCCATAATTACCTACCAGATGCTTAAACTTTTTCAGCTGCGGGTAACCATGCGCCGGCAGCATCTCGCTATGCGTATAAATATTTACTCCGGCTCCTTCCGTTTGCTTAAGTAATTCGAAAAGATCCAATAAATCATGTCCGGTAATTAAGATTCCCGGGCCGGCTTTAGTTCCGGTTTCCACCTGGGTGGGTACCGGATTGCCGAATTTTTGCGTATGCGCTTTATCCAGCAGCTCCATAACTTTATAATTCATCGCGCCACACTTGAGAACTAATTCTAAATATTGATTTAAATCAAAGCTGACATTAGTGACCGTCTTAAAGAGCGCTTCGTGCATAAAAGCGTCCACCTCTGGATCAAACGCTCCTAATTCCCGGGCATGATAAGCATAAGCGGCAATGCCTTTGAGCCCATATAAAAGCGTATCCTGTAGGCTCTGGATATCCTCATTTTTACCGCAAACCCCCAACTTCGTACAACCTGTGCCACCTACGGTTTGTTCACATTGATAACAAAACATTGAGCTTTCCTTTCGTCTGTCTGCCTTTTAGACAGACATTTAGAGAAATCCTGCCGAAATAGCCAAAGATATCACAGAGATTTTTGACTATGCCTTGAGGCGGGATCCCTTGAGTTGTTTATACTTTTCTTCTCCTAGACATTCTCTGGCAGCCTTACACCAATTCACGCAAGAAGCCAATCTCTCTTTACAAATTAAATTCTTACACCGCGGGCAGACCACCTTAATTTCATCAGAAAAAATTTCCGCCAGATACCCGCAATGAGCACAAATTATACTTTCTGCCTTAGCTTTACGGCTATCCTGACCCGGGCACCGATTAAACATTAAGCTTTATCCCCCTTAATCGTAATCGTGATATCCGAAAAAGGTATATTTTTACCTGCTCCTTTAATCGCTTCCTTAATTATGGGGAGCAAACCAAAACAACAAGGTACCTCCATATGCGCATAAGTAACGCTTTTAATATTATTATTCCGAAAGATCTGCCCCAATTTATCTTGGTATAGAGATAAATCATCCAATTTGGGACAACCCACCAGAAGTATCTTGCCTTTTAACAAATCCTGATGAAAATTAGCATAGGCAAAAGGCACACAATCCGCGGCAATCAAAAGATCCGCATCCTCAAAATATGGCGCCTGCGCAGGCACCAGATGCAGCTGTACCGGCCATTGCGCTAACTCTGACTCTTGGGGCAAGCTTACACCGGCGTTTCTAGTTGCCTGCGGTTTCCTAAGGTCAACTGGCCTTGAACCCGGACAACCTCCTGCGCTATTGGCGCCGTGATTACAAGCCTGTTTTAGAGTGATATTTATTTTATTCTTTTTCAGAAAATCCATGGCTTGTTTTAAATAAACTAATTCCTGGTGTTCCTGAAGATGTTTTAAGTGCGCCTTAATCACGTTAGGCCCTTGTTTGACGATATTGGCCATCACTTGATCCTCATCATAAGCTTGCGCTTCTCTTTCCTCAATGGTAATCGCCCCTTGCGGACAATGCCCAAGGCAAGCGCCTAAGCCATCGCAAAATAAATCGCTGATTAAGCGCGCCTTTTGATCAATAATCTGAATAGCCCCTTCCGGGCAGTTGGGTATACACAAAGCGCACCCATTGCATTTATTTTCATCAATGGTAATAATTTTTCTTCTAGGCACTGCCTTAACCCTCAATTAAAGAAGCGATATCGATTTGCCTAAGCTGCCCAAGTACATTCTTTTCAATCGCGTGTATTTTTTTTCTCAAAATACATTTTCCTTTATTCGGACAGATATTTTTCCTTAAGAAACATCCGTTTAGGCCTACCTGGCCCTGAAAAATACGCATGATCTGGATAACAAAAATTTTCTCAGGCAGGATCTTTAATTTAAATCCTCCGCCCTGGCCTTTATAAGATTGCAGTATTTTATTTTTACCTAACTGCTGCAGAATCTTACGCAGGAAGGGATGCGGAACACCCAACACTTTGACTAATTTAGTTACCGTCACCACTTTGTCTTGTTTAGCAATATAACAAATAGCGCGCAGGGCATAATCCGTATTTCTGGTGATTAACTTCATTAATTTTATTCTCCTAAAATATTGGCCTCTAAAAACTAGTGGGCAGTTTTACGTCGTACCCAGGACAATCTACTGCAACCCTCTTTACAATGAGCGATTGCTCTGAGCATATATCTAATCGTGATATCCATACTTAATCACCTCCTTTAGTTTATGCCTAATGATACCATATTAGTATCTTTTGTCAAGAAAAAAATTGCTTATTTTTTTACGCGGCAACCTGGGACATTTTATCTCCAGATAAACCAGACAAATAAATAAGCAGCCGTTACTGCGGCAATAGTAAAAGGAATTCCAATCTTCATAAAATTCGTGAATTTGACCGGATAGCCTTCTTTTTTAAGCAGGCCACAGACAACAATATTGGCGCTCGCCCCGATCGGAGTTATATTGCCGCCCAAGCTAGTGCCAATCAACAAACCAAAAAGAAACAAAGAAGGATTGATCTGCAATTTGTCCGCCATAATCATGGCTACCGGGAGCATGGCAACTAAGAAAGGAACGTTATCAATAAATGCCGAAAGGATTACCGAAAGGAATACAATTGCGGTATAGCCCAGAAAGATATTGCTGCCAACCAGGCTAGCCAGAAAATTGGCCAGCACCTGAATCCATCCGGTAAGCGAGATCCCTCCCACAATAATAAAAATACCGATCAAAAAGAATGTCGTGTCCCAGTCCAGCTTCTTAAGCCCGGATGCAATTGAAACTTTATTTACCAGCTTTTCCCAAACTAAAGCCAAAATACCAAAAACCATACAAAGCTGGCCAGCCAAAGAACTAAACCCGGAATCAAAAAATGAAGAAAGCGCCAATAAAACAATTAAACTTATCAAGAGGATCGTGGGCACCCAGCTCTTAACTTTCTCTATCGGGATAAGCTGTGTTTTAGTCTGGTGTTTTCTGAATATAAAATAAAGCACAAAGAACGAAGCAAAAGCCCCCAGTTCTACGGCAAAAAATATGCTGGGCTTACCCCGGTAAAAAAAGAAATCCCCGAAGTTCATTTTAGCAAAACCCCCTAAAAGCATGCTTGGCGGATCCCCGATTAAAGTCGCGGTACCTTGCAAATTGCTGGAAACGGCAATCGCAATCATCATATTCATAGGATTAATTTTTAACTTCTTAGCTAAAGCCAAAGCAATAGGTGCCACAATCAATACCGTAGCCACATTTTCTACAAATGCCGAGATAAAACCGCTTAAAATACAAATAAATAAAATCGCCCAAGCCGTGCTCTTAGCTTTATCCACGACTATTTCAGCAATATAAGCCGGAACCCGGCTCTGCATAAACACATCGGCAATAATTAAGGTACCTACAAAAATACCCATCACGTTCCAATTAACCGCGAGATATGCATCTTTTAGCGATATCGCTCCGGTAGAAACCAATAACAGGCTGCCGGCCAAAGCCACTAAGGTACGCTTATGCGGCAAGCAAACAAATAAGATATAAGCCGCGGCAAAAATAATTAAAGCTATAACTTTAGGATTCATACCCATCCGCTCCGTCCTAACTTAAACTGACAAAAACTATCCCCATCATAATTAATCCTGTCCCCAGCCAACGCCAAGTACTCATCTTTTCTTTTAGCACAAACCTAGAGGCCAAAGCAATAAAAATATAGTGCATACTATCGGCAGAAAAAGCAAAATTAAGATCAGCTTTCGAAAGCACTATCAGCCAAATACATAAAGAGATTAAACTGAAACCAAACCCCACCCAGAGCCGAGGGGTGCTGATTAACTTAAAAATGAATTTAAATATTTTTATAATATTAAGAGTGGGCGTAAAATTCAAAGAATCAATCGCCGACTTTAAAAATAGTTGATTTATAGTATCGCACAGACTAGTTAGAGCAATTAGCGAAAGAACCACCAGCAAACCTTGCTTCATTTAGCCTGCTCCAACCTTTCTTTGCTACTCAAAGAAACAAGTATAACTCCGGTCAAAACAAAAAATACCCCCAACCATCTTAAAACAGTGATCTGTTCGTGCAGAAAAATAATGGACACCAAAGGAACCAAAATATAACTAAAACTGGCAATCGGCACGGCTACGCTTAGGTCTATTTTTGTAAGAACCGTAGACCAGATAATAAATACCGCGACCACCGCGAATAAACCTAACCACAAAAACGGTGAAACAAAAGTTGCCTTAAGAAACTCTACGGCAGTAGCTAGATCAACTATAACTTTGTTACTTTGCGCTAAGGCACTTTTCTTAAAGAAGAAATGCAGTGCGGTCTCCAGGATATCGCAGGCAATAAGTAGTAGTAATATTTTAAGTGTAACTTTCTTTTTAAACATATAATTTACTTAGGCCTTTCATTTTGATCAAAATTATCCGGTTTAAAAAGCGGAATGAACAATTTAAGAAAAAAATTAAAAAACATATTTTTATGCTTTAAATAAGCATAAAGTGTAATAAGTTTTCCGTCTAACCGGAGCTTGGTTTCATAATTAGTCTGTCCAGAATAATAATAGCACAAAGAGTTATTTAAGCACCATTTAATATTATAGGCCTGACTAACAAAATACAGGTTGAATTGTTTAGATATTTCATAATCGAAACCGATGAACTTGTCAATGAACAAATTATCATAAATAAAACAGAGATTAAAAGCCGCTAGCCTGCCGTCTACATAATAAAGGAAGAAACGAGTATGCGGGCTTAAGTTCCGGGCAATCTGTAAGAAAAATTTTTTAGTCAAATGTTCAAATTTAGTTGCCCCTTTTTGATAAGTATTTTCATAAAGCTGGAATATTTGGTCAATTTCACTGGCTACGTCTAAAACAACCTTAACTTCAATCTTACCTCGGCTGTAGGCTTGTTTTAGTTTCCTATTCAGATACTTGCGGTCAAAACTGCCTAAACTTTCAAGATAACCTTCAAAAGAAGTAAAATTAAGCTCTAAGCCCACAGCAGGAAAACTCTCTACTTTGGAATATCCTTTTGGTAATAAAACATCCAGAAATAGCGTGTCCTGTTTTAAAAAATCTTTAAAGATTACTAAGGGCGCGTTAACTCTAATCTGGCAATTTTTTATCCCCTGCAATAACAATGGGATAATTCCGGGATTATCTTTAAAACCCTGCTTAATTCCCAAAACCCCATATTCTCCAAAAGGCGAACCGCAAAAAAGTGTTTTAATAATTAAAAAACGCGGGAAAACCTTGCGAATAGATCTAATAAATTTAGAAAGCCGGCCTTCTACGGCGATATCCAGATTAAAATCAGCACTAAATAACGGCGCGATAGACACGCTATCATTGTCAGACTCCATGACCAAATAATAGAACCTAAACTCAGGAAACTCTGAGCTTGCCAGCGCCTTGAAGAAAAGATAGCCCTCCGGAATTTTCCCAAAAACAGCATCCCATGCATTTTGTTCTAGCTGGTCTAGGCTATCTAATAGCTTATAGTTCATTTTTGGCATGAAGAGTTAACTTGTTTTTTGATTATTTTAGCATAAAATATATAGATAGCTACCAGAAAAGGAATTATAATTTGAGCCTCATACGAGAAATCCCGCCAACCGCAGGTTGGCCGCTTACCATCAAGAGTTTAATCACTTCTCTTTTTAAAAAACATCCTTTGGGATTACTGGAGGATGACTTTAAAAGATACCTTGGTGCGCCACAGGCAAAACTTACTTATTCAGGCACGTCAGCTTTTTATATAATCCTGGAAAACCTTAAGAAACTCTCCAATAAAAAGACTGTGGTTATCCCTGCTTTTATTTGCCCCTTAATGCCTCTGGCCATAAAAAAAGCCGGCCTGAAGATAAAGGTTTGCGATACCAATGCGCACAATTTTGATTTTGATAAAAATAAACTTGAAAATATTTGCGCCTCCGATAATGATATTCTTGCCATCTTAGCCGTACATTTAGGCGGCCTGGCCATAGATTTTTCCGCGCTAAAAGAGACCGCCCAAAAATGTAAAGCTTTTATTATTGAAGACTGCGCGCAGAGCCTAGGGGGTCAATACTACGGCGCAAAAACAGGCACCTTGGGTGAATTTTCATTTTTTAGCCTCTGCCGGGGGAAAGGCCTGACTATTTACGAAGGCGGAATCGCCGTAACTAATCTGCCTGAATATGCGGAGATCTTAAACGACACCACTCAAGAATTAATGCCTCCGGATTTTTTATCCGAATCTTTAAAAATCGCGGAACTTTTTGCTTACAGCGTCTTCTATCAACCGAACCTATTTTGGTTTGCCTTCAGATTACCGCAGTTATTCTGGCAGTTACGCAATAATCCGGTAAAAGCCATGGGCGAATATTTTGAAACTGATTTTCCGATACATCAGGTTTCTGCTTTTCGAGAATATATCGGGCACATTAACTTCGCCCGTTTAGAAGAAAAGATTAAAGCCCAGCGAAAAAAAGTAGATATTTATTTGAATGGATTAAAAGATATTCCCGGGGTGCATCCGATTGTTGAGCTGGAACACACCCGGGCCAGTTACCCTTACCTTACTCTTATTTTTGAAGATACCCAAAAGAGAAACTCTGCCCTGAATTTATTTAGGAACTGTGGATTAGGAATATCCCAGGTATATCTGCAGGCGATCACCGATTATACTTATTTAAAAAATATTATTCCGGATATGCCCTGTCCCAATAGCCGCATGCTTAGCGAAAAAACAATAACTTTAAGCACCAGCGAATTTTTAAAAGAATCGGATCTTAAAAATATAATTAAAAAACTTAACTAAACCGGAAGAATGGTATGATAATTTTCTCCACCCAAGAAGACAAGCGCCTAATCACCGACATCCCGGATACCAGCTTCTTTTTACCGGGAGACAAAAATCTCTGCCTGCTCATTCACGGCCTTACCGGCACTGCTAAAGAGATGAGCTCAATTGCTGCGAACTTAAACCGAAATGGGTTTTCAGTCGCTTGCCCTTTAATGGTTAACCATGATAAATCTATCTCTTGCCTTAAGCGCACAAGTTGGGAAGAACTTTATAATGCGGTGCGTAACGAATTCATTAAATACGCCAAGGATTATGAAAATATATTTGTAGCCGGTTTATCTTTCGGCGCGCTGATCGGAATATTGCTGGCGCATGAATTCCCCCAGAAAATAAAAGCCCTAAACTGCTTCTCCCCCACTTTGTTCTTTGATGGCTGGGCCAACCCGAAGCTGAGGTTTCTTTTGCCTTTAGTTTTTAAAACACCTTTGCAATATTGTTTTTATCTTAAGGAGGGCTACCCTTACGGGATTAAAAATCCCCGGCTGCGCTCAAGGATTGAAAACTTTTATAAAAACTCGGATTTATTCGATTACAGCAAAGTGCATCTCTATGGATACCCGGTCATCCCGGTATCCAGCATGCATCAAAATCAATTATTGGCAAAACAAGTTATGAAAATACTCCCGTCGGTAACTACGCCGATACAATTGCTACAGGCCAAGGATGATGACGTAACCAGCCCAAAAAACTCTAACTATATCTACAACCATATCGGCTCAAAAGACAAGGCGGTATTGCTATTCGAAGATTCCTACCATATTATTATCGCTGATCAGGAAAGGGACAAAGTAGCGGCCAAAACGTTAGCTTTTTTCCAGAAATACAAGATTTAAGCGAATATTTCGCCAAGAATCGCCAGATTACTCTGTTCGTTCACCCGTGAAATCAAATCCTGCGGGCAATTACGCCCCGTAAATTGCGCAGGATGATCTAACCTGGAGATTACCGCCTTAATCCTGCCGGATATTTCAGGAAAAGAATAATCGCCGACCACATCTAAACCAATAATATCTAAACTTTCCCGCAACTGCCTAAGCATAATTAAAAGTTGGTCTAGACGCAAAAACCCTTCTTCCCAATTAGTTAGCGCAAAATCTTTTTTTAGACAATCTTTATCAATTGAAATATAAACTTGCGCTGTCGGCAGGCGACTAATTAGCTGCGAAGTAAATTTAATTAGATCTTCATTGGCCAGTTGCCGCCAGCTAATTTGGTTTGAAAAAAACATTTTTTTAACGGTCAGCGAATAATTTGAAGGAACATCCCTTAAATACACCCGGGAAGGCTTATGCCGATAAGGATAAATTTCCAGGCGATCTTTAGCCAAGGAACCCAAATTAGCTGTTTGCAATGCCGGGCCGGACAGATCGGCCGAACCCATTCCGATTAGCAGGCATTTAGAAATATTTTTATTTTTCAGGGCTTGCCCCACCCAGGAACCGCACCCAAAACGCGGGGGCAAACTGTCCCAATCCGGATGAAAATCAAACACGATTAAACAAGCAGGCTGATTAATCCGGCTAGTTAATATTTCACTGAGATGATGAAAATCGCCTGAACCGATAAAAGTAGGATAATTTTTTCCTGGGGGGATAAGCCGGGAAATTTTATTACGTAAAGAACCCGACATATAAAGCCGGGCAGCGGCAGCTTGTGCGCTAAGGTCTATAATTTCGGCCGGATATTGAGCAAGAAGTTTGTTTTGCCGAATAATGCTATTATCGAAATTCAAAACGCGAATTCCTTTATCCAGCATGGGAAATTTTAGGGCTTCTTCAGTGCTCGATTTAACGCCTCTTCGAAAAGCTCCACGCCCAAATCAATTTCTTCTTCGGTAATATAAAATGAGGGGGCAATCGTAAAAACATTTTTATAATAACCGCCTACATCTAAAATCAGGCCCCGGCGCTTGCCGCCGACATTCAGCGAGCCGCTTAACCCCAGGTTAGTAATCTTATCCGTAAGCTCCTTGTTCGGGGTATAGCCGTCTTTCTCGCACATCTCTATCCGCAGGGCCAGGCCCAGACCATCCACATCCCCTATCTGCGGGTATTTCTTCTGCAGCTTTTTAAGCTGGCTAATAAAATACCGCCCTTTCTTGGGGATAGAGGTTGAAAAATCCGATTCTTCAATCAGCTTCATTACCTCCAAACCGGCTACGGTGCCCAAAGGATTGCTGGAAAATGTAGCATGGGTCGAACCCGGTGGAAAAACCTCCGGTGAAATTAACTTTTCTTTAGCCCAAACCCCGCTAATGGGGTTTAGTCCGTTGGACAAAGCCTTGCCAAAAACCAGAATATCCGGAGTAATATTAAAATGCTCAATTGCCCAAAACTTTCCCGTACGGTAGAAACCCATTTGGATCTCATCATCAATAAAAAGAATTCCGTAGCGGTCTAAAACATCCTTTAATTTTAAATAATATTCCTGGGGCGGGACAATATAGCCACCCGTACCCTGAATAGCTTCGGCGTAAAAAGCGGCAAATTCACATTTATTGTTCTTTTTGTTTACTACGGAATAATATTCAGTTTCAAAAAGCCTTTCAAATTGTTTTAAACAATACAAATCGCAAAAATCTCTTTTTTTATCATATGGGCATCTAAAACAATACGGGTACGGTATAAACATTGCCCGGTCGCCAAAATGGCCAAAACGTTCCCGGTATCTAAAACTGGAGGTAATCGCTGAAGCGGCTAATGTCCTGCCGTGGTAACCTCCCATGAAAGCAAAAACCAGGCTGCGGCCGGAATAATTACGCACTAGCTTTAATGAATCTTCCAAGGCGCTTGAGCCGCCGACATTAAAATGAATCCGCCCCTTTTCTTCAAAGGTACGTTGATTCTTTTGCGCTAATTTAGCCGCTAGCAAGATCTTCTCTTCATGCAAATATTGACAGGCCAGCTGAGGAAGGATATCAATCTGATTTTTTAAAACGGTATTTAAGCGCTTGTTCCGATAGCCGAAATTAACTGCCGAATACCACATCTGTAAATCCAGATACTCTGTGCCCTGGCGATCATAAAGGTAACTTCCTTCGCAGCTCTTAAATACATTCAGTTTCTCGGCGTAATGCACCGTATCCCCCCAGGAGCAATATTTTGCTTCCAAGTCCAAAAGCTCATCATGGGTAAAAATTCTTTTATGCTTAGTTTCTTTGGTCAATTGTTTTAGGTTCACATTAATTTCCTTTTTAAATAAGTGAAGA
>JAZDLL010000082.1:0-3285 GCA_043802105.1 Candidatus Omnitrophota bacterium | reverse complement strand
TGAGAAGATATGGAGTTAGATATTCTCACCTTTTGCGTCTATTGTTGATGAAAGGAGGTGAGAATATGGAAAATACGATTTCCGTTAGCCGTATTTATCGGCTGGAGGGTGAATCAAAGCTCAAGGCTTTTGCCGATATTTCTGTGGCCGGAGTGGTGGTAAAAGGTCTGAGCATAGTAGACGGCAGTAAGGGGTTATTTGTGAGTATGCCTCGGCATCAGGGTAAAGATGGTAAATGGCGCGACACAGTTTACCCGGCGACTAAAGAGTTGAGAGAGCAACTAAGTCAGCTGGTCTTAAACGCTTATCAGCAGTAAAACAAAGGACGCCCGCCACTAAAATCAATGGCGGGCGTCCCTGATATAAAAAAATGAATAATATATATCTAATAGGGTTCATGGGTACTGGCAAGAGCGTGGTTGGCCGGGAACTTGCCAAAATTAAGAAATGGCATTTTGCCGATTTGGATGAGTTGATTGAATTAAAAGAAAAAATGACGATTCCCGATATCTTTGCGCGGAAAGGCGAACCTTCTTTTCGCAGGATAGAAAAAAGGGTTTTAAAAGAAGTTGCCCAGGAAAAAAAATTTGTGGTTGCTTGTGGAGGCGGGGTTGTTTTAGATAAGCATAATATTAAACTCATGAATAAGACTGGCTTGCTGGTCTGTCTTTCTGCCAGGTCTAAAGAAATATTAAAAAGAGTTTCGACAGATACTCACCGGCCGCTTTTAAATGTAAAAAATCCGCTTAAACGTATTGAGCTTTTGCTAAAAATGCGCGCTCCCTACTATATGCAAGCTGATAAAATAATCAATACCTCTAATCTTTCCATTAAGCAGGTAGTCCGAAAAATATCTGAAATTTCTTGTTTTAAAAAAAGATGAATGCCTTTGAGTCATTAGTAAGTTTAAATCTTATCCCGCAGATTGGCAGCGTGCGCTTGGAAGCCTTGCTTAGGCATTTTGGGAAGCCGGAGGATATATTTAAAGCAACGCGTAACGATTTAGTCGCGGCAAGCACAGAGCAGATTGGCCAAGGTATCGCCGCTTTTGATCCTCGGCGGTTAGAAAATGATTTGGCTCTGGCTAAAAAAATGGGGGTAAATATTATTACCCTCTTTGACCAGAATTATCCCCGCATGCTTAGAGAAATACCTGGAGCGCCAATTGTGCTTTATGTTTTAGGCAAGATAAATATGGAGGATAGTTTAAGCCTGGGAATTGTGGGCTCACGAAGGGCGTCGTTTTATGGCTTAATTAACGCCGAGAGATTTGCCTCTGGTTTATCCGCGCAAGGCGTAACTATTGTTTCGGGGATGGCTAGAGGAGTGGATACTTATGCACATCGCGGAGCATTAAAAGCGCAAGGCCGCACGATTGCGGTTATGGGCAGCGGTTTTAATCATATTTATCCAGCGGAAAACGCAGGTTTGGCCAAAAGGATTGCTTTATCTGGAGCAGTAATCTCGGAATTTCCAATGGACACCAAACCTTTGGCCCAGAATTTCCCGCGGCGTAATCGATTAATTAGTGGTTTAAGTTTAGGCGTTTTAATTACTGAGGCAGCTAAAAATAGTGGAGCATTGATTACAGCGGATTTTGCTTTGGAGCAGGGCCGGGATGTTTTTGCCCTACCAGGCAGGATTGATTCCCTGGAGTCAATGGGCACGAATGCTTTAATTAAACAAGGCGCAAAGTTAGTCACTTGTTGTGAAGATATTCTTGAGGAATTAAATTTAGGTCTGATCAAAATTAGAAAGCCGGATAATTTAGTAACCAAGCCCAAGCTTTCAGGTCTTAAGGATGAAAGCTTGCTTTATGATTATATAAAACAGGCCCCGGTTGCCATTGATGATTTAGTTGCTAAAACATCTTTAACGTGTAGTCAGGTTTCCGCACTTATTTTAAGATTACAGTTTAAGAAATTAATAAAAGAATTGCCGGGTAAACAGTTTATGAGGTCCTGAGCCTCCAATAAATAATGAGCATATTGGCTGAGCTGATTTTAAAGCGAGATAAGGAACGAGGACGCAGGCGTAGTCTTGCACTACGCCAAGGACGAGTGACGCAGTCGCAGCCCAAAATCAGCCAGCCCATAGTTATAGATGAGGGGAAAGCCCGCCTTTCGGTCGTCTGCGGCGTTGCTCCTCCTCGGCGTAATACTGCGATTACGCTTTCGTCGTCGCGCCTTGCATACGGCCAAAACTCGGGCTTCCAATGTGCCCATTATTTATCGGGGGCTCAGTAAAATGAGTAAAAATCTGGTTATTGTAGAGTCTCCGACTAAAGCCAAAACTATAAGCAAAATCTTAGGTGAAGATTTTCAAGTAGTTTCTTCGATGGGACATATTATTGATTTGCCGGCAAAAAAGCTTGGCGTGGATATAGAAAGTAAATTTAAACCGGAGTATGTGGTTATCCCGGGCAGGAAGAAATTGTTGACGCAATTAAAAAAAGACGCTAAAGGCAAGGAAAAGATTTATGTAGCTACAGATCCTGATCGTGAAGGAGAAGCTATTGGTTGGCAAATTAAAGAGAAGCTTTTTAAATCCAAAGATGTGTATCGGGTGAGTTTCCATGAGATTACTCCACATGCAGTAGGTGAGGCCTTTAAGCAGGCGCGCGAATTTGACCAGAAGATGATTGAGGCGCAGGTGGGCCGCAGGGTGCTCGATCGCATTGTGGGGTATTTTTTAAGTCCGTTACTTTGGAAAAAGATTGCCCGTGGATTAAGCGCCGGCCGCGTACAGTCTGTAGCTTTGAAATTGATTACGGAGAGAGAGCGTCAAATCCAAAAGTTTACTGCCCTGGAGTATTGGGAGATTAGCGCCCAGCTGTTTAAGCCGAAAATTTCCGGAGAGAGCAATTTTCTGGCTAAACTTCAGAAGTTAGGTGATCAGAAAGCAGAGATTAAGTGTAAAGAAAATGCAGAAAATATTTGCCGCCAATTGCAGGATCAGGAGTTCAAGGTTTTAGAAATAAGGAAAATACAAAAAAAGCGCTATCCTCCTGCTCCGTTTATTACGAGCACTATGCAACAGGAGGCATTTAATAAACATAGGTACAGCGCCTCTAAAACCATGCTCATCGCCCAGCAGCTTTACGAAGGCATTATTATCGGGGAAGATAATCCCGTGGGCCTGATCACTTATATGCGTACGGATTCTCCAAATGTTGCTCCGGAAGCAATCCTTGAAGTGCGTGAACATATCGGCAGGAATTTTGGGACGGATTTTCTCCCCGAGAAACCGAATCAGTTTAAGGTTAAGAAATCCGCGCAGGAAGCG
>JAZDLL010000015.1:0-3018 GCA_043802105.1 Candidatus Omnitrophota bacterium | reverse complement strand
TTCAGATAAGATGAGGGGAACCAAAGGGGTAAAATACGGCTCTTTGAGCATGGCTACTACCGGAAAGAATTTGCAATAAAACCCGGTAATATTTTTTTGTCCAGTAGTAGCACGATTGTCATAATCGTGCCAATTAGGGGGGAGGGAAGAGTGAAAAGAAAGGGCATTCTAACAGCCGAATTTTGGGTCGGTGTGTCTTTACTGGCCACGGCAGTTGTCTCGGCCGATGAGCCGGTTACTAAAGAAACCTTGCTCAGGGATATCAGGGATTTAAGAAAGACAGTGCAACAGCAGGCGCAGAAGATCGCTGATCTGGAGCACCGGGTCAAACAGCAGGAGATGCAATCTCAGGCTTCCGGTGCTCCGGCAGTTGCCACGGACATCGATCAAAAGATCGATGAGCGCCTGGCAAAGCGTATCCCCGGATATCAGCTGTTGGATGGTTTGTCGATGTCGATCGGAGCCACAACTGTGCTACAGGGCGCGCATAACGCCAACGGCGATAGCCAATTGTCCAAGAAAGAAGATGTAACTGATGCGTCTTATTCAACTGATATCTTTTTTGAAAAGAAGTTTGAGGATTATGGAGAAGCGTATGTATACCTGACTGCCGGCCAGGGATCTGGTGTGGATAATCGGCTTGCGCTTTATAAAGGAGTTAATAATGATGCTGCTGATGATGTAAATGTTACTGTTGCTGAGGCATGGTATGAGCAATATTTCCCGGCTATATCAGGGGCGCTGGCATTTGGTAAACTTGATGCTACTAATTACATTGATACTAACGAATATGCCAACGATTCAGATATTCAGTTTCTGGGATTGATGTTTAATAATTCTCCGATTGTTGAGTTTCCTTCTAATGGCGCCGCTGTCCATTTTGGCGCATCGCCTCTGGGGTGGTTCAGCGTTAATCTGATCGCGCAGGACGGTAATGCTGACTGGGCTGATGTTTTTGACGGCATGTTCTTAGCCGGCCAGCTTAATTTTAAACCTAAATTTTTTGGCAAAGACGGTAATTACCGTCTTTTGGCTTGGAACAACAACACAAATCACACTAAATGGAGCGATACAGCTAAAGATAAAGAGAAAGGATATGGTTATGGTCTTAGCTTTGACCAGGAGTTGACCGACAGTATCGGCGTGTTTGCTCGTTACGATTGGCGAGACCCGAAAGTATTTACCAACGGCAGCAGTTTTTCGTTTACTCAATCCTGGAGTATGGGCCCGCAGTTTAAGGGCGGCTTATGGGGTAGGTCGGGTGATACTGTGGGCATAGGGTTCGGTCAGATCATTCCTTCAAACGAATATAAAAAGTCTGGTTCTTGGCAGGCTAAGACCGAAAGCCAGCTGGAGTGCTATTATAATTTCAAAGTGAATGACCATTTGAGTCTCAGCCCGGATCTGCAGGTGATCTGGAAGCCGTATGGCAAAGATGCGGCAAACGGCGATGGAACAATCGTGGTTGGTGGTTTGCGTGGGCAGATAGACTTTTAAAGAGTATTGCTCCCTTGGCAATCGCTTCGGGGATTTTGTTGAAATCCGCTCGCTGCCTCGGGATAAATTCTACCCAACAACTTACGTTCACTCTAGCTCCGTAAGTTGTGGCCTCATTTAAAGAGGAGGAGAATATGCATATACCGGATGGATATTTAGGGCCGGCGACCTGCGGGATTTTCTACGCGGTGATGCTGCCGATCTGGACGATGGCTTCCAGGATCGTCAAAAAGACTTTGCAGGTAAAACAGGTGCCGATCCTGGCAATAGGCGCGGCCTTCAGTTTTGTGATCATGATGTTCAATGTGCCTATACCCGGGGGTTCAACAGGACATGCGGTGGGAGGCGTTCTGGCGGCCATACTTCTGGGGCCATGGGCGGCTTGCATTGCAATAACTGTTGCACTTGTTATTCAAGCGCTGTTATTCGGAGACGGCGGGATTACCGCAATAGGAGCTAATTGCTTCAATATGGCTTTTGTTTTGCCTTTTGCGGGTTATTATATTTATAAAGCGATTAGTTATAATGCGTCGATAGGGGCGAAGAGGAGAGTGATAGCGGCAGGAGTTGCGGGATATTTTGCTCTTAACCTCGCCGCCGTATTTACTGGAATTGAATTCGGGTTACAACCTATGCTGCATCACACTGCAACCGGTCAGGCTTTGTACTGTCCATACGGGTTGAATGTAGCGGTACCGGCAATGGTTGGCGAACATCTTTTAATCTTTGGCTGGGTGGAAGCTGTGGTGACCGCTCTGGTCATAAAATACATGCAAAAACAATCACCGGAGCTCCTTGAAGAGAGGAAGGGATAACCATGAAAATTACCACGAAGCTTTGGTTAGGTATGGCGATATTAATACTGCTTTCGCCGCTAGGGTTGTTATTGCCTGAACATTTCAAAGCAGGTACCGCATGGGGCGAGTGGGGAATTAATGAAATAAAAAAACTCGCGGGGTATGTCCCCCAAGGTTTTGAAAAACTATCCAATCTTTGGAATGCGCCTATGCCTGATTATGCTTTTAAAGGCTGGGAAGAAAAGGGTTTGCCGCACTTAAGTTTTGCCTATATAATATCAGCAATAGTGGGGATCATCCTTGTCGTCCTTGCGATATTACTCATCGGCAAGCTGTTGGTGAAAAAAGGTGACTAAGTGGGGTTAAAAAGCAATAACTTTATAGAGCGCTCGATTATGAGCGCTCTATCTTTTTTAAAAGAAATAATCTTTGCCGACCAGTACGCCAGCCAAAAGGGGTTCTTCCAATCTCTTGACCCGAGGGTAAAAGCAATAACAGTATTGTTGTTTATCATCCAAGTGCTGCTAGCTAAGAATATTCTTGTTTTACTGTGTTTGTATGCAATATGTCTTTTGTTAACATCTTGCTCGCGGATCCGCCTGGGGTTCTTTTTAAAGAGGACCTGGATTTTTATCCCTTTATTTTCACTTTTTATTGCGATTCCCGCGCTCTTTGGCTTTTTTAGCCCGGGCCAGGCAGTTATTACCTTTAGAATCCTGGGGTT
>JAZDLL010000074.1:0-5969 GCA_043802105.1 Candidatus Omnitrophota bacterium | reverse complement strand
GCGCGGATACAAGGCCAGATTGCTTATGTTGGAATTACTGATTATGCCCAGCATTCTTTGGGTGATATTACTTTTATCCAACTGCCTGAAGCAGGCGAATTGCTTAAACAGGCGGCATATTGTGCGACGGTAGAATCAGTGAAAGCCGCCTCGGATGTGTACGCGCCTTTATCCGGCAAAGTGGTGGCCGTAAATACACAATTAGCCACCAGTCCGGAGCTAATTAACCAATCAGCGTATGAAAAAGGTTATTTTTTTTCCATGGAAATTTCTAATGCCGAGGAAAAAGCAAATCTTATGGATGCTGCCGCTTACCAGAAATATATAGAGGCAATCGCTAAATGAGTTATATTCCGCATACCTTCGAAGATATCCAGCAGATGCTTTTAACAATCGGAGTCAAAAGCATCGATGAACTTTTTAAGGATATCCCTGCGGCTGCGCGGCCAAAATCTTTTAACCTGCCGGCGTCAAAATCCGAATTCCAGGTAACGCAAACTTTAAGTAAACTGGCGGCTAAAAATGCTACCGGCCTGGTTAACTTCGTGGGGGCGGGTTTTTATGATCATTTTATCCCGGCTGCCGTGGACGCTTTGGCCGGGCGTGCGGAATTTTATACTGCCTATACGCCGTATCAGCCGGAGTGTTCGCAAGGTTGGTTGCAGGCGATCTATGAATATCAAAGTATGATTTGTGAGCTGACCGGATTGGATGTTTCTAACGCTTCTTTATATGACGGGGGTACTGCGCTTTTTGAGGCGATGATGATGGCCCTGCGGCATACGGGACGCAATAAGATTATCCTGGATAGCGGAGTGAATCTAATTTACCGCACCATGCTTTATACCTACACTTCGAATCTTTCCGTGGAATTTGTGGAGATTCCGGTGGTCCATGGTCAAAGCAGCCGGGAAGAGTTGTTTAAGTATCTGGACGATAAAACGGCGGCAGTAATTTTTCAGAATCCTAATTTCTTTGGCGCGGTGGATGATCATAGCGACATGGTAGAAAAGGTGCATAAGTTTGGGGCGCTAGCGATTGCCTCGGTGTATCCGGTTTCTTTGGGCATCTTAAAAACTCCGCAAGAGATGGGATTTGATATTGCCACCGGAGAGGGGCAGAGCTTAGGAATTCCGCTTTCTTTTGGGGGGCCGTATTTAGGATTTATCGCCGCTAAGAATCAGTTAGTGCGCCAGATGCCGGGTAGAATCGTGGGAGCGACGGTAGACAGTGACGGCAAAAGAGGTTTTGTGTTGACTTTGCAAACCCGCGAGCAACATATCCGCCGGGAAAAAGCCACTTCTAATATCTGTTCTAATGAAGCGCTTTGTGCTTTACGCGCAGCAATATTTATGTCGCTTTTAGGTAAGCCGGGCCTTAAGGAGTTGGCTGAGCATAACTATCAGAAGGCCCAGTTTGCTAAAGAGGTATTGTCGCGCATTAACGGCGTGCAGGTAAAATGTTCTTCGCCTACTTTTAACGAATTTACGGTTTGTTTGCCGCGCCCGGCGGATGAGGTAGTCCGCCGGATGATCGAAAAAGGTTTTGCCTGCGGTTTTCCTCTGGGCAGGTTTTATAAAGATATGCCCAATTATTTGTTAATTGCCGTTACTGAGAAAAGAACTAAAGAAGAGATCTACCGGCTGGCGGATAGCCTGGAGTCAGTGCTATGAAACTAATTTTTGAAAAACATAAAGATAATCGGCAGGGGTTTTCATACGGGGCACTGGATCTTCCTTTGGCCAAGCCTTTAGCGGGTAAATATTGCCGGGCCAACGAGGCAGGCTTGCCTTGTCTGAGCGAGCTAGATGTCGTGCGCCACTATACCAACCTAGCGCGCCTTAATTTTTCTGTAGATACAAATTTCTATCCGCTGGGTTCATGTACTATGAAGTATAATCCCAAATTTACTGAACGCATTGCTGCTTTGGAAGGATTTTCGCAGTTGCATCCTTTATTGCCGCAACTTTCCGGCGGGGGGATGCTCTGCCAAGGAGCGCTGGAAGTTTTATATGAGTCAGAGAAGTTATTGTCAGAAATTACCGGGATGGAGGCTTTTACTTTGCAGCCTTTGGCCGGAGCGCACGGTGAGTTAACCGGAGTAATGCTGATTGCTGCCTATCATAAAGATCAAGGGTCCCGCCGTAAATATATTATTGTTCCGGATTCCTCACACGGGACTAATCCGGCCAGTGCGGCGATTGCCGGCTATGAAGTTAAGGTTATTCCTACCGGCCCGGATGGGTATATGGATTTAAATGAATATAAAAAACACCTGAATAAGGATGTGGCGGCAGTGATGTTAACCTGCCCGGACACTTTAGGGATCTTTAATCCCCGGATCAAAGAGATTGCAGATCTGGCCCATAGCGTTGGCGCTCTGATGTATTATGACGGAGCTAATCTTAATGCCATGCTAGGTAAGTGTCGTCCGGGAGATATTGGTTTTGACCTGGTGCATCTAAATTTACACAAGACCTTTGGCACTCCGCACGGTGGAGGTGGTCCGGGAGCCGGCCCGGTGGGGGTCAGTCAAAGATTGGCGGAGTTTTTGCCAATTTCACGCGTTGTTCGACGGGCCGATGCCACATTTGCGCTGGATTATAATTATCCTAAATCTATCGGCTATATTGCGCCTTTTTACGGAAATTTTGGCGTAATCCTCAAGGCTTACGCTTATATCCTGGCCCTAGGTAAAGAGGGTTTGATTAAAGTGGCAGAAATCGCAGTCCTTAACGCCAATTATTGCCAGGTTAGGCTAAAAGAATATTATGATTTACCTTTTGATCAAGCCTGCATGCATGAATGTGTTTTTTCCGCATCGCGTCAGGCAAAAAATGGCGTGCACGCCTTAGATATCGCTAAATATTTAATTGACCAAGGGTATCATCCGCCGACCATTTATTTCCCGTTGATTGTTAAAGAGGCATTGATGATTGAGCCTACGGAAACAGAATCCAAAGAGTCTCTGGATGCTTTTATTGATGTAATGATTAAGATTGCCGGTTTGGCCAAAGAAAATCCGGCCTTGGTGACTCAGGCGCCTAAAAATATGCCGATTAAACGTTTAGATGAGGTAAGGGCAGCGCGTCAGCCGGATCTTAGCTGGAAAAAATCTCCAACGAAAAATTCCAAATGAAATCATTCCGTCTTATCCGGTCCGGCGCCTTAAGTGCGATGAGTAATATGGCGCTGGATGAAAAAATATTTAAACGTTATTTAGAGGATGGGATTGGCGTATTGCGCCTGTACCGTTGGAGTCAGCCGGCTTTTACCTATGGATTTTCACAGCATCCCCAAAATCAGCTGGATTTAGGTGCTTGCGCAGTTGATGGCGTAGAGGTAGCCAAAAGAATTACCGGCGGGGGGATTCTTTTTCATGACGATGAAATAACTTATAGTTTTGTGGCTAGCAAATCGGATGTAGCTGAGCCGCAGGGAGTGTTTGTAGATTACCGTAATATTTGCCGGTTTCTGGTGCGTTTCTATGAATTTTTAGGTTTAACGGCGGTTTTTGCCTTGAGCCAAGCGGGTTTTAAGGACCGCTGCGCTCCCCATGAACTTTGCAGCGGGGCGCATGAAAAATATGATCTGGTGATTGCGGGTAAAAAAATCGGCGGCAACGCCCAAAAAAGAAATCGACAGGCGATCTTTCAGCACGGTTCTATTCCCTGTAGAATAAATTGGAATGCTGCCCGTAAATACCTTAAGTTTTTTCCCGATCATCTGCCCGCCAGCATAACCACTCTGGCCCAGGAGTTAAAGATTGTTCCGGAAAAATGTATTTTAGAGCAAAAACTTATTCAGGCTTTTAGTTCTACTTTTAAGGTAGAATTTACTGAGGAAAATCAAGTTTTAGATGAAGCCAGCCTGGTTGAATAAAAAAATTAGCTTAAAAGATTGTTCGGCGATGAAGCAGTCCTTACGTAGCTTGCGCCTGGAGACGGTTTGTGAGCAGGCAATCTGTCCGAATATGGGGGAATGTTTTGCGGCTAAGGTGGCAACATTTTTAATCTTGGGTAGAAATTGTACGCGTAGCTGCAGCTTTTGTAATATTAAGAAAGCTAATCCTTGGCCGGCAGATCAGGATGAGCCAGAAAGAGTTGCCCAGGCAGTAGAGCAGCTGGGTTTAAAGCATGTGGTAATTACCAGCGTGACCCGGGATGATCTTGCCGACGGGGGGGCAGGGATTTTTGCGGATACGGTAAAGCGGATTAGGCAAAAGCTGCCTAAGACAACCGTTGAACTTTTAATTCCGGATTTTGGGTTTTCATTAGCGGCTTTAAAGATTGTTGCCTCTAGCGCTCCGCAGATTATCGCGCACAATCTGGAAACGGTTCCCTCACTTTATAAAGAAGTGCGCCAGGGTGCGGATTATGCCCGCTCCTTGGAGTTGTTGCACGCCTTAAAAGAAATCGCCCCGCAACTAAAAACAAAATCCGGCTTGATGCTGGGGTTAGGAGAAAAAACCGATGAGGTTTGGGCAGTCATGAATGATTTACGTTCGGTGGAATGCGATTTATTGAGTATCGGCCAGTATCTGGCGCCCAGTCGAAAGCATTATCCGGTTAAAGAGTATATTACTCCGGAGCAGTTTGATGATTACGGGAGAAAGGCCAGGCAGTTAGGATTCCTGCATGTCCAAAGCGCTCCCTATGTGCGTAGCTCATATAAAAAGCTAAGCGCTTGAAAAAAGAATGAAAAGTAATAATTTTATCGAGCGGTCGATTATCGGTGCTTTAACGTTTCTGCAGGATTCCATTTTTGCCGAAGAGTGCGCCTTACGCAACGGATTCCTGCAATCACTGGACCCCCGCGCTAAAATAATCGGTTTTCTTTTATTCATCCTCCAGGCGCTATTAACCGGCAGCATTCCGGCGCTGCTCTTGCTTTACGCGCTCTGTCTTTTTTTGGTATTAATTTCAAGGATAAATCTGGGATTTTTTCTGAAGCGGACCTGGATTTTTATTCCGCTATTTTCTTTATTTATTGCTTTTCCGGCGATCTTTAGCCCCGGGCAAGCATGGTTAAGTTGGCATATCTTAGGATTAAAACTTATAATTACCCGCCAGGGATTAGCCGGAGCCGTAATTTTTATTCTGCGCGTGATTACCTGCGTATCTTGGGTTGTCGCCTTGAACCTTACCACTAAACATTTTGAACTGCTTAAGGCGCTGAGAATTTTTAAGTGCCCGCGGATTTTTATCATGACTTTGGGGATGTGCTACCGTTATGTTTATCTTTTTGTCGGGATAATTCAGAATACGTATCTGGCGATTAAAAGCCGCGTGGGTATTGGAGTGCCATATCCCAGAGGCCAGGATATTGTGGCTTGGAATATTGCTTCTTTATGGAATCGTTCTGTGGGGCTTAATGAAGAGGTATATAAGGCGATGCTTTCACGGGGATATCAGGGGGAGGCTCTAGCCTGGAATGATTTCAAGATGAGGATAAGGGATTGGCTTTGGTTATTGGCTGCCGTGATGATGATATGGATAATATAGTTTTTGAATTAAATGATGTTTATTTTTCTTATCTGGGTAAATTTCCCGCCCTCGGTGGTATAGATATCAGGATTAATCAAGGTCAGAAAATAAGTATTATCGGAGCTAATGGTTCAGGCAAGTCGACTTTCTTACAGATACTAGACGGCCTGATCTTTGCCGATACAGGAGTGGTGAGTTTTTGCGGGCAGCAATTAAATGAAAAGATTTTTAACGATGAAAAATTCTCGCGAAATTTTAGGCGTAAAGTAGGATTTATTTTTCAGAATTCTGATATACAGTTGTTTTGTCCGACCGTTAAAGAGGATATTCTCTTTGGCCCGTTACAGCTGGGTTTGGCCAAAGACCAAATCCAAAAACGCCTGGAAAAACTTATTGCTACTTTGCAGATTAAGGATTTGCTGGATCGCTCTCCGCATCAGTTGAGCATTGGAGAGAAGCGCAAAGTAGCCATTGCTTCGGTTT
>JAZDLL010000066.1:0-2026 GCA_043802105.1 Candidatus Omnitrophota bacterium | reverse complement strand
CGTGGAGTTCGCTAAAATTTCTGCGGCGGATAAGCTTAAGGATAAGAAGATCAAGCTGGATGATTTGGTGGTTTTTTCCCGTCAGCTGGCCACCATGATTGACGCCGGGATTCCCCTGGTCAACGCTTTAGGTATTTTAGCTGAGCAGATTGAAAATGTTAACTTAAGGGGTGTAGTGGGACAAGTCCGGGAGGATATTGAAGGTGGCACGAGTTTCTGTGATGCTCTGGCTAAGCATCCGTTAATTTTCTCCGATCTTTTTGTAAACATGGTAAAAGCCGGAGAAGCCTCCGGTATGTTAAATGAGATCCTTGATCGTTTGGCTACCTTTATGGAAAAACAGGCAGCTTTAAACCGTAAAATAATTTCCAGCCTGGTTTATCCGGCGGTAGTTGTAAGTATGGCGATTATTATTACGGCGGTGCTTTTAATTAAAGTGGTGCCGACATTTAAAGGCATCTTTGATTCTCTGGGGGGGACATTGCCGTTACCTACCCAGGTCTTGATCTTTATCAGTGACCTTTTAAGAAAATATTTTTTGTTTTTGATGATACTTCTGGGAGTGAGCGCATTTTTATTTAAACGGATTTTAAAGACCGAAAAAGGCAGGTATCGGTTTGACCGATTTACATTAAAAGTTCCGGTTTTTGGAACTCTTTTACGTAAGCTGGCGGTAGCTAAATTTTCCCGCACTTTTTCTACTTTAGTTAAAAGCGGAGTGGCAGTTTTAAGCGCTTTAGATATTGTTAGTAAGACCTCTGGTAATAAGGTGGTGGAGGAGGCAGTGGTTAATTGCTCCAAAAGCGTACGTAACGGTGAGCCGATCTCCCGGCCTTTGGCTAAAAGCGGCGTTTTTCCGCCCATGGTTACCCGGATGATTAGCGTGGGTGAGCAGACCGGCCAGTTAGAGAAAATGCTTTCTAAAATTGCCGATTTCTATGATGATCAGGTGGATGCGGCGGCCGGAGCCTTAACCAGCCTGATCGAGCCGCTGGTGATCGCTTTTTTAGGTATTGTTATCGGTGGGATTGTCATTGCTCTATTTTTGCCGATTTTTAAGATCTCGCAATTGATCTCGCGTTAAGCAGCTTAAGCGGGGCCAATCTGCAATAGAATTAAGCACTTAGGAGTTTGGTTAAATACCCTAAATAAGTAAAAAAAGTTCTTGACAAATGAGTGCTTTGTATTAAAATACGTGTTCCCCTTTAAAAGGGACCAAATTATTGTGAGAATAATTAAAACGCAGTTGACAATTTCTAGCAGTTAATCCGTATCGACAATAAGGGCGCTGTTATATAAATTTGCGTCCCGACAAATTTGTCGGGACGTCTTTTTTTTGCCGCAGAAAGCGGCACACCGGCCGATTCAGTAGGGCCGGGTGTAGACGCGCCTGCGCAACACCGGCGCAATTCCAATTAGCGCCGGGTGGATAGAGAGATTTTATATTCATTGCTCTTTTGATAATTGAATTGCCAAGCGAGGCCAGTAAAAACTGTTCAAGTTTTTACGGGTCAATTCACGAGGTTTAAAGTTAAAATGAATCATTAGAGCCATTATTCATAATTTTCCTAAAGATTTTTTTTCGGAGAGTTTGATCCTGGCTCAGAGTGAACGCTGGCGGCGTAGATTAGGCATGCAAGTCGAGCGATACTTTTTTCTTGAGATGGTGAAGCCGCAAGGCTGATCTGTTAAGGGAGCAAAGATATAGCGGCAGACTGGTGAGTAATGCGCGAGTAATTTACCTCTAAGTCGGGGATAGCCTTGCGAAAGCGAGAGTAATACCCGATGTGTTTACGACTACATAAGTAGTTGTAAGTAAAGGAGGCCCGCAAGGGTTTTTGTTTAGAGATGAGCTCGCGTCCTATCAGCTAGTTGGTGAGGTAACGGCCCACCAAGGCTTTTGACAGGTAGCTGGCCTGAGAGGGTGGTCAGCCACATGGGGACTGAGACACTGCCCCAACTCCTACGGGAGGCTGCAGTCGAGGATATTTAGCAATGGACGAAAGTCTGACTATGTGACGCCGCG
>JAZDLL010000052.1:0-11523 GCA_043802105.1 Candidatus Omnitrophota bacterium | reverse complement strand
ACCACCACCGATTTATGCCCCAGGCGTACCAAGTACCTGGAAAGATCCAGCGTGCCGGTCTCTACTCCCCCGACATTAAGCTCCGGTAATATTTGCAGTATTTTCATAGTATTTTATTCAACCCTTCAATAACTTTTAAATTATCTTGCGGAAAACTAACGGGCGGCTTATCCTGCCATAGCCGATTAATACCTAACGCTAAGTCTTTAATCTGTTTCAAATATAAATATCCTTTATCCTGATAATTTTTAAGAAAACACCGATGCTTGGCGCTAAGCTTTTCGGCGTCAAAAACTACCACGTATTTTTCCGCACAGACCGCCTCCGAGATCATAGAAATACTCTCCGGTGAGCTAACAATTAAACGGCTTAACCCCAATAATCCGCCGACCACCGCCGGATTATTATTAAGCCGCCCAATGACTAAAAGTTTGCAACGCGCATAATTGGTAAATTCATCTTTAATCACCGCTTCCACTTCGGGCGAGCTACGCCGGGAGGTGGAAATCAAAATATCCGCGTTCAGGCTTTCGGCTGATCTTTTAATTTCTCTAGCCAGCTCCTTAATAACCTGGGGCCTTAAAATAAACCTTTTGCTATTGCCGCCAATCAATACTCCGATACAAGGATTGAGCAGCGGCCCCTTCAAGAGCCCGGACTGCTCTAAGCTCTTAGTCTTTTGGCTTAAATACCCAGCATCAATTAAATTCAACGCTCCCTCAGTGATCACCACATTGTTTTTCCGGGGACAATTGTCATGCCGGGGGATAATCGCTAAATTAAACTTTTTTAAACTTAAATTAGCCGGGCGCATCAAGACCACGGACTTAGCCTGATTTTCTTTAGCCAAAAGATAATTGACTGCGCTAGTTGAGCCTCCGGCGGAAATAATAATATCCGGCTCAGAATGCCTTAACCCCTGCCAGCTTTGGACAGTTAAAGCATCGCGCAAATAACGCAGACCATTGCCCTGCCCCTGATACTTGCCGCTAAATTTAGCCCTCCAGCTCAATATAAATCCGGATAGAGGCCGGCGAAATTCTACCTCGCCAACCAGGGTTTGAGCTTTTATTCCCCGGACGGCTAACTGCTGAGTAATCAGCCTGGCGACACCTTCCGACTGGCGCAAATGTCCGGTCTTGGTATCGGCCAGGATTAAAATTTCTTTTTCTTGGCCATACTTATAGATCTTATAGGTCCAGAGATACTCATACGGATATTGGCGAAGATATTTTTCATAAACACTGATCAATCTTTGCAGATTCTGCTCTAAATCTTTTTTAGGATCCTGGCTGCGGGTGGCCGTAAAAACCTGGTCCAGAATTAATTTAGTATGGGGACCCTTAATCCGCGTATAATAAATAGGAACTATCGCACAATCATATTTTAACGCCAATTTAATCGGCCCCGTAGACATGGAGGCGGCTTTACCGAAAAAATTAACCCGCAGGCCGGTTTTACCCCCCTGATCCGTAGTCATCCCGATAGACTGGTTGCTTTTGAGCACTTCGATCAACTGCCTGACCCCCACGTTTTTATGAATAATTTTTGCGCCTTGCTTAAGCCGATAAGCGTTAAGTAAAGCGTTTAACCTGGGGAAACCTTGATCCCGCACAAATAAAACAAAAGGAATTCCTAAGTTTGCACAAATAATATTGGAAAGCTCCCAATTCCCCTCATGCACGATAAGAAAAATCACCCCTTTGCCTCGATTAAAAGCCTGTTGAGCGTAATCTCTATTTTCTATATGAATATACTTTTGCAGATACTGCTGATTAATGCGCGGAATAAAAGAAATCTCGATTAAATTCTGGCCAAAGGCCTGGTAGGTCTTACGCGTAATCCTGGCGCTAGAGGCACAATCCGACCTATCCGCCACGGTCTTGCTGATATTGGCGTAGGCCACTGCCCGATGCTTAAGATCAAATAGATAGATTAAATCCCCCAGCCTCCTGCCTAGAAAAAGGCTGAAATTTAAGGGTAAAAAAAATGTAAAAAAACTTAATACCCTAAAGAGAATACAGCTTAAGTAATCTGCGATTAAATTCTGCTTCATTTTTAGTTATACTTAATTTTATCTCCAGAACCAATATCCCCGTATCTTTAATCCCCAGTTCCCTGATCTTAACCGCATCCTTGCGGGTGGTAATCACCGCCTCCAAATGATTCTCCTTGGCCTCTGCCGTAATCCGCAGAATATCCGCTCGCGAATAATCATGATGATCCGCAAACCTAAAAGATTTAACCACCTTGATTCCCAAGCCGTTAACGCAATTGCCGAATCCATCAGGATTGCCAATGCCAGAGAAGATCGCCACCGGTTTGCCCTTAAGCAACGGCAAATCTAGAAGCTCATCTGCTTGATCCAGCCGGCTAAACCCCACAGGCTCATGCCTTGACTCTACGATCAAGGCCCGGGAGTTTATGCGCTTTAATTTAGCCGTTAAACCGTCCAGCTCCTGGCCGGGGAAAACTTGAGTCAAAACAAAAATATCCGCGCGCTTTAGGGCAGATAAAGGCTCACGTAAAAAACCTGCCGGAAGCATACGGTAATTACCAAAAGGATTGCCGGCATCAATGGTCACTATCTCTAAATCTTTAAGTATCTTCCACTGCTGCAGGCCATCATCAAGTATCAAAATATCCGCAGCATAATTGCGGATTGCCGTTTGCGCCGCCCTTATTCTGTTTTTATCCACGACCACCCGCACCGAGGGAAACTTCTTAGCCAGCATCGCCGGCTCATCGCCAAGGCCCTGAGCCCCCGGCCGCTGGGAATTTCGTTTATAACCCCGGCTTAAAACCGCAATCCGGTTACCTGCCAAACTTAATTTAGCAGACAGATATTCGACCAAAGTAGTTTTACCCGTACCCCCCAAAGTAATATTTCCCACGCTGATTACTTTGGCGCCCAACCGTAGCGGCCTTATTCTATAAAGACTGGCTAAAATGACCACCGCCAAGCCATAAATCTGAGAAAGGACCAACAAACACCCCCTTAAAAATACCCCCCTGGGGCCTTTTATTTTACCGGTAACTAAATCATAAAGATAATTTCTGGCTAAAAGCATAATTTTACTTTAAATTACCTTAAACAACATCAAGGCTCCAATACAGATAAATAAAGAAGCGCCAATATAACGGACCATCTCCGGCCGGATAAATTTGGCCATCATTGAACCTAAAAAAACTGAAATCACGGTAACAATGATGTAGGCTCCCACTGAACCCAACCAAACCGATAGTGGTTTGCCGGTTTTAGCAGCCATACCAATACCCACCAACTGGGTCTTATCCGCTAATTCTGCAAAGAATACCGCTCCAAAAGTAGCCACAAAAACCTTCCAATCCATCTTAATTCTCCTCTCTATAATTAGAGCCTCTTTAAATAAATATAATATCATACCTGCGGCCTCCAGGCAAATGATTTTCAAGAGCAAAACCCAAGATTAGCAATAAGATAGGTAATTTAGACAGGCCCTTGGAAAGCTCAAGGGATAAAGACTAGTCCGAAAGTATGGAAGAGATATTGCGCTCGATAAACTCGATTAATTTTTGCTGATTTGCCACGGAGAGATTAGTAAACTCCACTCCGATTCCCGGATACTCATGCGGCTGGACCCCTTTATCCGGAACCCAGACTACCCGCGCTTCTAATTCCAACACCTCCGGCTTGGGAGCCAGCTTCATTTTAAGGGTCACTTCATCCTGCAGCTTAAATTTACTGCAACCAAAGATAAATGCCCCGATTGCGCTTAAATTAAGCACCTCAGCTTTAAGGCACCCCATGGAAGCGTCCTGATTAGATTTTAACTCTATTTTTAAGTCCACCGGCAGGCGTTTAAACCTGCGGCGCAGCTGCATCCTTTTAATATCCTCAATCGCCTTATCTTCCTTAAAGCTATTCAGCGCCACATCTTCAGAAACATAAATCTCCATTACCCTGTCGATACCGGAAACCGTAAAGACATCCCTTAAGTGCACCGGAATATTTACAAACTTCATCCGGCCATTATGGTTGGTCACCTCTTTATAAGCAATCACCAGCACCGAAATACCCATATAATCTACCGCTTGGACCTCCTCCAGATTGCAAAGAATATCCAAGTAGCCGTCGCGTACGCATTGGCCGACCACCTCCACCAGATTAGCGGAATCCACGTCAATGCGCCCGCCTAAATCCAAAATAATGCAATTACAAAGTTGTCTCAATCTTATCTCTAGCATATTATTTTAAACTCGATTACCGGACTTTCCTTTAAAGTATTATGTGCCGGGCAATTCTTGATAAATTCTAGCAGCGCTTTTTGCCGGCGCTGGTCTAATCCGGAATCTTTTAAATCTATTTGCACGTCAATTTGCCTAAAAGAAAACGGGGATTGGCTAGCAAGTGCGGCAGAAACATCTATCTTAAAATTTTTCAAATCTAACTTAGACCCTAAAGCGTATTTGCGGATATATACGCCAAGGCAACTGCCTAATCCGGCTAAAAGCGCATCCAGCGGAGTCAATCCCTGGCCCTGGGCGTCAATGGTAAATTCACTATTGCCGACCTTGGCCGTAAAAGCCATATCCTGGTTATGCCTAATCTGGACCTTATACATTTTTATCTCCTTTAATAAGCCGGGGTTTTGGCCTGCGCTTGCCAAAATTCAAAAAGCGCAATATTTTCTTTGGCCGCTAATTTTGAAGTAATTTTAATTTTACTCTTAATTAACTTCTTCAGCTTTAAATTGGGAAGCGCCATTTCATTAAAACCAAAATGCTTGGCGTCTTTTATCGCACATCCAAAAACAATGCGTGAAATCCTGGCCCAATGGCAGGCGGAAAAACACATCGGACATGGCTCACTGGTTGAATAAATAGTGCAGCCGGACAAATCCACCGCCCCCAGAGCTTTACAGGCAGAACCAATGGCCACTATCTCTGCATGCGCAATAATATTTTTACTTTTCCAAACCCGGTTATGGCTGCAAGCAATCACTCTATTCTTCTTCACAATACAAGCACCAAAAGGAGTTTGTCCTTTTTTTATACCCTGGCGCGCTTTAGCTATCGCCAAGCGCATAAATTTCAAATCGGCATTCTGCAATTTTGTACTCATTAACTAAATAATAATCCCAAAATAAAACTTAACGTAGTTCCTAAATTTACCAAAATAGTCAAGGCGCACAACTTTTGCAGTTTCTTACGATCATTATAGGCTCCCTGCAGCATCGCAAAGGCTGAATTTGCAGAAATAATTAATATCGGCAGATAAAAGATCGCCGCCCGCTTCGGGAATCCATTAACTAAAGCTAAAAAGAAGGTAACCAACCCAGCTACCATTAACCAGGCATAAAGCATAGCCCCTTTTTCTTTACCTATGCGCACCAGAAGATTGCGCTTAGCCACCTGTTTATCCGCCGGATAATCCGGATATTCATTAATCAATATGATATTGACTACCGAGTAGGCAATCGGAAAACAAACCCAGGTCGCCGCAAGATTAAAACGCGATGCCTGAAGATAAAATCCGGCATTTACCGAAAGCCACCCGAAAGCATAAGCGATCAGGATTTCTCCGGACCCCCGGCTACCCCAACGTAAAGGCGGCTTAGAGTAAAAATAAGCACAGATAATTCCCGATGCCCCCAGCCACAAAGTCCACTTTCCGGTTTTAAAATAAAACTGCAGGATTAATCCGACGATCACGGCTAAGAAGACAACCCAACGAATTAAAATTTTTACTTGCTGTGGCGAAATAATATTTTTAATCAACATTTGGCTGCCGCCGGTAAAAAGATTTCTCTCTAAGGTTGCGCTTAAACGGTCCTCCGCCAGATCATAGATTTCTCCGCTATAATGGGCAATTAACTGCACCAATAAAGACCCGAATAATCCAAACAGAAAAACTACCCAGTTAAACCTTCCCGAAATCCGGCTGGCCAATAAAGCCCCTAAAATATACGGGGCGATCATCACGCTTAAAAAAGGAATCCGGGAAAGTAAAAACCAATAATTTATGCTCATCTTATTTATTTTTTAGAGCTTCTCCTTATGGCTGCTGCGGCGCAAAGCTTTAACCATCCGCGCATAAGCTTCTTGGGGGGTTGCTCCTTCGGTAAGATGCTGGAAACAAACCGCCGCAAACCCCGACCGATTTCTTATTTTAAAAATCTCTACTTTTAAATGGCCGATCTTTTCCAACATAAGATCCTTAAGACACCTGAATCCTCGCCTGGCTATCAAAAGGGTTAGTGCGCATGGCCAAAGAAAACAAATATGGGTAATCTGCCTTCAGATGCTTCATATAAAATAACCATTGGCTGATTAACTGCCGGTAAGCCCGCTTGAGATCACCGCAAATATGCTCAACATCTGTAGGCAAAAGGTTTTTCAGATCTTGGCGTCCTTCTAATTCCTCGGTAAGATGAAATACCGCCCAAAGTAAATCCGTAAAAGACTCGTGCTCAAGAAGATTCTGATTCTCCAATAACGCCAGTAAGAAAGCGCGTTTTTTTACTAAAAAATATTTTAGCCCCTCCGGATCTCCTCTTTGGTAATCAATACCACAGGTAAAATCAGCAATTTGTTTTTGTAGTTGTTTGAATTGCTCATCAGTCCATTCCGCGCGCACGACTAATTTTTTGGCCAAAGTTGCCCCCTGCGTATCAAAAGCAACGCAAAATTTAATCAGCTCCCTGCCTACCTCGCTAAAAAAAGCGCCGATGACCATATTCATTTTTTTAAACAAAGCCTGCTTTTCCCGATGTGCCAGGAGATTATGCACCACCAGTGTAACTAAAAGAACCTCCAGAAATACAAAAGCTATATCCCCGATCAGATAGATAAATATATGCCGGGCGTCCCGAAAAATTAAGAAATGTATATAGTAAACCGACGCCGAAAGCATAATTAAACCTAAGCCTAAAATTACCTGCCAATTAAAGATCTTCTTTATTTTCATAAATTACCTCTGGCTTTTTAATTACTTATTTAGCTATTTTTACCCTCTAACGCGAGATCTTGATTATTTTATATTTTAAAATCCCCGCCGGAATCTTAATTTCTGCAATCTCGTTTTCCTTTCGCCCCAATAATCCCGCACCGACCGGAGAGCTGATGGAAATTTTATTTTGATCATAATCTGCCTCCAGCTCGGAAACCAAAGTATACTCCAGCTCCTCGAGCGTATCCATATCTTTTAATTTTACCGTAGCCCCAATTAAAACTTCATCCTTAGGGATATTCTTATCCAGTATACGCACCCGCGCCAGCTTCTCCTGTAGCTCAGCAATCTCTTTCTCATTGTGGCCCTGCGCATCCTTAGCGGCGTCATACTCTGCATTCTCGCTGATATCTCCGTATGAACGGGCTTCGCCAATGGCTTTAGCAAGTGCGCGGCGCTTAACGGTTTTTAAATACTCCAACTCATTAACTAATTTTTCATAACCTGCTTGGGTTAAATAAATATCACCAGACATCTTAGTCTCCTTGTGTAGTAACACAACCCCCGGCACAATTTGCGCTACCTAGCGCACACCGCCGCAATTCCAATTAGCGGCGGGTGCCTTAGCGCCGGGTACCAACGCATTAGCTGGCACCCCGCGCTAATTTGTATTGCGCGGGTGCGCGCTTTCGCGCGCTTTGTAGCGCGGGTGTCAACTTAATTGTTTAATCATCTGTATATTCTTTGCCGTAGCGCCCCGGTTGGCAATCATCAACTCATGAGCCCGCTCGACCATACCCTTGGCCAAAAGATGACTACTTAAGATTTCTTTTATTTTATCCGCCAGCTCTTGACTGTTACAGGCCAGGGCCGCGGCTTGCTTTGCCAAAAATAATTCACTGATATCTCTGAAATTAAACATATACGGGCCGAAGATTACCGGTTTTTTTAAGCTCACCGGCTCAAGGATATTATGGCCGCCCTGCTTAACCAAGCTGCCCCCGACAAAAACAATGTCCGCCGCAGAATAATAATTAAATAACTCTCCGATCGTATCCAAAATAAATACCGGACTATTAATGCAAGTCGGGCAGGCTGCCGAAACCTTAGAAATAAATACCGGTAAAAAACAGTTGTCCGAAGCCAACCTGGAAATTTCCTGGCCGCGTTCAGGATGCCGGGGAGCAATCAGCAGTTTCAGATTAGGAAAAAATAATAGAAGTTCCCGGTAGGCGGCGATAATTAATTTCTCCTCTTTAGGGTGCGTGCTGCCGCAAACTAATAATTTATCCAGCGGCCCCAGCCAAAGCTTATCCCGATAGGCCAGGGCTTTGGACTGCCGATAAGCATCTGGATTAATGTCGAATTTTACGTTTCCGGTAACCTGAATTTTTGATTTATCTACGCCCAAGCTTTCTAAGCGCCGGGCGTCCAGAGCGCTCTGCACGCAAAATTGTTTAACCATTCTTAAAATCGGCCGGATAAAAAATTTAATCAACCGGTATCCGCGATAAGAACCATCCGAAATTCTGCCATTAACCGTAATCACCGGAATCTGCAATTTATCCAGTACAGTAATTAAATTTGGCCAAATCTCTGTTTCGGCAATAATAAACATACCGGGATTAATCTTTTTTAAGACGCCTCTGACGATAAAGCTAAAATCTAACGGCAGATAAGTCAAAAGGTCGCCTTCCTTAACTAAATCTTGGGCAATTTTATTTCCGGTGGAGGTCACCGTGGAAATAACCAGCTTTTTGGCAGGATAAGCCTGCCTTAACTGGCTCACCAACCCTTTAATCGCTATCGCTTCCCCCACGCTTACGGCATGGATCCAAATAGGGCGATCCAGATCCAAATCAGCCGGTAAAAATCCCAGGCGAGTAAGAAATCCGGCGTTAAGTTTTCCGCGAATAAAATACAGCGGTAGATAAAATATTGCGAAAACTAAAAATATCAGATCATAAATTATAAACATGCTGACCTTCTAGGCATGGGGATGCGCCTTATCATAAACGCTCTTTAGCTTATCCGTAGTTAAATGCGTATAAATCTGGGTGGAAGATAAATTCGCATGGCCCAGCAGCTCCTGCACCGTGCGCAGATCCGCCCCGTGATTTAAAAGATGCGTAGCGAATGAATGCCGGAAAGTATGTGCACTGACTCCGGATTTCATTCCGGAGGCCTTAAGGTATTTTACCAGTAAAAACCGCACTCCGCGGGTAGTAATGCGGCGATGATGATTATTCAAAAACAAAGCCTCGGCGGTCAGTTTTTTTCTTTTCTCCAGATACTTTCTCACCGTCGCCAGCGCAGTTTCTCCGACCGGCACAATCCTTTCCTTCTTCCCCTTGCCTCTTATTTTAAGAATGCCGCTGATAAAATCAACGTCCTCTAAATTTAATCCTACTAACTCCGAAATACGCAAACCGCTGGAATAAAATACCTCTAAAATTGCCCGGTCGCGCAGCCCTAGAAAATCTTTCGGGGTTTTGGCAAAAGCCGATTCAATCAGCCGATAAACCTCATCCTCGGTCATAAACGAGGGCAGATGTTTTTCCAGCTTGGGGCTGGAAAGCATCAGGATGGGGTTAGTTTTAATATGCCCTTCGCGGCAAAGGAACCTGAAAAAACTGCGCAACGTCGAAAGTTTACGGCCGACCGTACGATTCCCGAAATTCTTTTCTTTTAAAACCGCCAGATATTTTCGTAAATTCAAATAGTCAATTTTTTCCAGTTCCATACCGGCAATAAATTTATTAAACCCCGCAAGGTCTAATTTATAATTGGTGACCGTATGGACAGAATAGTTTTTCTCGATCTCCAAATAGCGCACAAACTTATCAATATATTTTTCCATATCTTTTTGGTTGCTGTTTTATTCTTCTTTATCTTCCGGTAAGTTGCGCGAAGTAAAAGTGCATTTAGGAAAATTTGAACAGCCGTAGAAGAATCCGCGCTTAGAATGACGCTCAATTAGCTCCCCCCCGCAATCGGCCACCGTACACTTAACCCCGGAGGTAATGGACTTGGAATTTTTGCACTCCGGAAAAGCCGAGCAACTCAGGAACTTTCCGCGCCTGCCCCATTTTACAATTAAAGGCTTGCCGCACTTATCACAGAGCTGATCCGTAGTGATCACCTCTTTGACGATATTGGCTTGCGCAAAATCCAGGCTCTCCTTAAAAGGTGCATAAAATTCTTCTAATACTTGGGTACTGCTCAGCGTGCCTTCTTCTACTTCATCCAGCTTTTCTTCGATAGAAGCCGTGAATTTTACATCAACGATCTTAGGAAAATATTCTACCAGCATATCATTTACCTTAAAACCCAGCTCCGAAGGATTCAGATAACCTTTAATCCGGCGGACATAATCGCGTAGAATAATCGTATAAATAATCGGCGCATAGGTCGAAGGCCGGCCAATCCCATCCTCTTCCAAAGCCTTAATTAATGAGCTGTCCGAGAACCGGGGCGGCGGCTTGGTAAAATGCTGCGAAGGGCTAAGTTCCTTTAAGCCCAACACCTCACCCTGCTCTAAGGGAGGGATTACATTCTTAGCTTTTTCTTTCTCCTCATCAACCTCTTCTTTTTCTTCGGTTTCAGTTTTATTATAAACGCCTAGAAAACCCTCAAAAAGCAGGTGGCTGCCGTTAGCCACAAATAAATATTTATCCGCTAAAATATCCACGGAAGTTGCCAAAAACTCCGCCGGTTTCATCTGGCTGGCTAAAAAACGATTATAAATCAACTCGTAAAGGCGGATTTGATCATGACTAAGAAAATCCTTTAAGCTTTCCGGGGAGCGGGAAATATAGCTGGGGCGAATAGCCTCGTGCGCTTGCTGCGCAGACTTCTTAGCCTTAAAAACATTAGGTTTCTCCGGAACAAAATTTTTACCAAAACTTCTTGCGATATGTTCACGCACCTCCAAAATAGCCTCTGCCGCGACATTCGGGGAATCCGTACGCATATAAGTAATTAAACCTACGGGATTATCCTCGCCAATATCAATACCTTCGTAAAGCTGCTGGGCGATCAACATGGTCTTGGAAGCGTTAAACCTAAGTTTATTAAACGCCTCCTGCTGCATGGTACTGGTAATAAACGGCGCCGGGCTATAACGCTTCTTTTCTGTCTTTTTAATCTCTAGAACTTTGAAATCCTTATCTTTTAACTGGCGACAGATCTCTTGGGCCTCTGCAGCTTGTTTAATTTCAATTTTCTGATTGTCAATTTTTTCAAGCTTAGCGCAAAAACCGCTTTCTCCTGAAACTTTAGGCTTAAATAATTCCGCAGCAATCTCCCAATATTCACTGGCGGCAAACTGCTGAATCTGCCGCTCCCTTTCCACGATTAACCTTAATCCTACGGATTGCACGCGCCCGGCGCTTAAACCCCGGGCGATTTTTTTCCAAAGCAAGGGACTTAAAAAATATCCCACCATTCGATCCAGCACCCGGCGGCCAACCTGAGCCTGGATCATTTTAGTGTCAAACTCCCGCGCGTTTTTAAAAGCCTCAGCCACGGCATGCGGAGTAATCTCATGAAAACTTACCCGTGAGACGTTTTTACCTTTAAACAACTTCTCT
>JAZDLL010000010.1:0-12753 GCA_043802105.1 Candidatus Omnitrophota bacterium | reverse complement strand
TCCAATACATTTTTAGCCTCATTTCAATTTGACGATTATACTCATATTCTCGGGAATGAAGGGATAAGAAATATCGGTAACCTAAAAAGCTTATGGAATTACTGGCCCACTCGCTTTATAACTTTTTTTTCATTCGCGGTTAATTACTATTTTAATCAATTTAATGTATTTGGCTACCACTTAATCAATTTAATTATTCACCTATCTTCGTCACTTCTAGCCTGGTGGTTTATAAGCCTTACATTTTCTACGCCCGCTATGAAGAATATTAAGCTCTCCCTGTCTTCAAAACAGATCGCCTTCTTTGGCGCGTTAATATTCTTAAGCCACCCTATTCAAACGGAGGCCGTTACATACATATATCAGCGCTCAACTTCTCTGGCGGCATTTTTTTATCTTTTATCTATTTCTTTGTATGTTAAATCAAGGCTATTGCAATTATTGGATAACAGGCCTTTCGGGTGGAAGATCTTGTATTTATGGTCGTGGATTTTTGCCGTATCCGGCATATTTACAAAAGAAACCACAATTACGTTACCATTGATGCTTATTTTGTACGAATACTTTTTCTTAAGAACGCAAGGGCGCATCAAATGGATGAATATCGTTCCGTTTTTATTTTTGATGCCGGTTATTCCGCTTATCCTATTTTTTAAAAAGCAACCTAATTCAAGCGATATAGAACAACTGGTGCGCTATCCCGTTACAGCCGGTCAGTATCTTTTGATACAGATACGAGTAATCGTGACTTATATCAGGCTTCTTTTTGTTCCATTCAACCAGAACTTAGATTATAATTATCCCCTTACCAGAACCCCGGTAGAATTAGCCGCCTTAATCAGCTTTCTCATTTTGAGTATTATTCTAGCTGTTGCTATTTGGTTATTTCGCAGGCATAGAATATTCTCATTTGCTATCTTCTGGTTTTTCTTAACATTATTAATCGAGTCAAGTATCATTCCGTTGGGTGATGTGATTTTTGAGCATAGGCTTTATTTACCAATGATCGGTTACAGTTTTTTAATTGCCAGCGGTTTATTTTATATGTTTCATGGCAAAAAAAATAAAGTTGCGGTGATTATCCTTTCTTTGCTAATTATTTTCTATTCAACTTTGACTTACCGGAGAAATAAAATCTGGGAGAATGAGTTAACTTTATGGAGTGATGTTATGAAAAAATCTCCGGGGAAAGCGAGGCCATGCAACTATTTGTGTAGCGCATATATAGATATCGGCAATAATGAAGAGGCGGTAAAATGGTGCAGAAAGGCAATACAGATCGATCCTTTTTTTCCGCGCGTATATTATAATTTAGGGAATGCTTATATAAACATGGGGAAAAATGAAGAAGCCATGCAGGCATACCGAAAGGAAATTCAGAATAACCCGAATTTTCTAGAGGCATGCAATAACCTTGCTGCGATGTATACGGCTGTTGGTAAAATTGATGAAGCGTTAGTGCTATGGAATAGGATAGTTCAACTCAATCCGGATTTTGTGACAGCGCATTTTAATTTGTCGCAATTTTATTTTGGTCAAGGGCGCTATGATTTAGCAGTTAAGCATTGTAATGAAGTAACCAGACGAGGCTACAAAGTTGATCCTAAATTCTTAAAGCTGCTTGAACCGCATCAGAATAAATAACCCGAATCAACCAGATAAATGAGAAAGGTTAAAAGATAACCCTATCCAAGCTTCTGTATTGAATCGCCTCTGAGAGATGTTCTGTCTTAATATTATTGCTTTCAGCTAAATCCGCAATTGTCCTTGAGATTTTAAGTATTTTATCATAAGCCCTCGCCGACAAAGCTAACTGGGTTACCGCCATGCGCATTAACTCTTTAGCCTCTTTATCTAAAACGCAGCACTCTTTGATTAGTCTGCCAGGCATTTGAGCATTATAAAATATTCCTGCAGATTTAAATCTTTGCAGTTGAATGGCGCGGGCGTTTTCTACGCGCTTTCTGATGGCGCTAGAGGGTTCTGCGTCCTGGGAATCTGCCAACTCCTGGTATCTTACCTGCGGAACTTCAATCTGCAGATCAATTCTATCCAGCAGGGGTCCGGAAATCTTTCCTAAGTAATTGCGGATTTTGGTTTGACTGCAGTGGCAGGTTTTTTGTGGACTAAAATAATTACCACAGGGGCAAGGGTTAAGTGCCGCGGCTAAAATAAAACTAGCCGGAAAAATCAATGTTCTTTTTATGCGGCTAATACAGATTAGATTATCCTCCAGGGGTTGCCTTAATGCTTCCAGAGCTTTACGATTAAACTCCGGTAACTCATCCAGGAATAAGACCCCACAGTGGGATAAGCTAATCTCTCCGGGTTTAGGTAGTTTACCTCCGCCGATTAAGGCGACATCTGAGATGCTATGGTGCGGAGAACGAAAAGGCCGGGTTCCGATAAAACCATCCGGGTTTAATAATTTGCCGGCTACGGAGTAAATTTTGGTGATTTCCAGGGTTTCTTCTAAAGAAAGGTTAGGCATAATGGTGGGGATTCTTTTGGCCAGCATAGTTTTACCGCTACCGGGTGGCCCAAGCAAAATAATATTGTGCCCTCCGGATACCGCTACCTCTAGCGCTCTTTTGGCAAAATATTGACCTTTGACTTCGGAGAAATCTAAAGCGTAATTTGTGCTATTTTTAAGAATTTGGTTAATCTCTAATTTGAGTGGCTGTCGGGAACCGGGGTCGGCTAAAAATTGTACCACTTCTTTTAAGTTTTTTAGCGGCCAAGCCGATATTTCTGAGATGATTGCCGCTTCTTTGGCATTTTCTTCCGGGAGAATAAGATTCTTTATCGGGAATTTAGCCAGGGTTAAGCTGATGGCTAAAACCCCGTGTACCGGCCGCAGCTGCCCGTCTAGGGACAACTCTCCCAGAAAATAGTAATTTTTAAGAGAATCTTTATTGATTTGTCCGCTGGCCCCCAAAATTCCCAGGGCAATCGCCAGATCAAAGCTAGCGCCCTCCTTTTGGATATCAGAAGGAGTCAGATTTACCGTTATTCTTTGGGCCGGCCACTGGAATCCCGAATTTTTAATGGCGGAGCGCACCCTTTCCTTGCTTTCTCTGATGGCGACATCCGCCAGGCCAACCAGGTTCATCGCGGGAAGGCCGTTGGCCACATCAATTTCTATCCCCACCGGATAGGCTTCTAAGCCCAGAAGGCCAAAGCTGTAAGTTTTAGAGATCATTAATTGCTCCTTTGCGTGTTCCGGGCAGGTAACTTATTCCCTCACTTAAATAGACGCGCAAAACCCGATAATCTAACGGGTTTTAAAGGAAAAAAGCTTGCTTTTTAAAGGCAGGAATATATAATATAGTCTTATGAATAAAGATACGCTGAAGAATCTGGGGCTTATTTTGTTGTTAGGAATAACTGCTTTTAGCATGGTTAGATACGTAAGTGAATTAAAGGCAAGATTTCGGCTTCAAGATAGCTTGACTCAGGCCCAAGGTGAAGTTGCCGGATTAACCCAAGAGAAACAAAACTTATTGCAAGAATTGGGGAAAGAGCAGGGGCTTAATGAGCAGTTGTCGGCCAAGAACGTAAATCTTAAGGCTTATTTAAAGGCAAGTAAGAACCGGCTAACGCGCCTTTTCCGTGATAATTCCAAAGCCCAGAATGAGCTGGAAGAGACAAACGCTAAATTTGCGGTATTAAAAGCGGAAAACCGGGCGTTAATTGCCAGCCATAAACGTAATTACCTGGAAAGTGAACAGCTTAAATTTAAGCTAAGTTCAGTGGCCGAGCTAAAAAAAGCAATTCGAGAATTAAGGACTAAGAGGTTCAAGACTCCGGACCTGGAAACAGAAGGAAATCAGGGGTTTTTAATTAGGGATGGCCGTTTGACCTCAGAGAAGATTAAGATTGAAGTTATCCCCGCAAGAACTAAAGAATAATGGGCGATTTTTTTAATCAGCTATATCGAAACAAGATACTGATGACCACCATTTCTGCCTGGCTAATTGCCCAGACCATCAAAGTGGTCATCGGAGTATTTCGTAAAAAAAAGTTCGACTTTCGTTTATTTATCGGAAGCGGAGGAATGCCTTCTGCACATGCGGCGGGTGCGGCTTGCTTAGGCACGAGCGTTGGTTTGGAACGTGGATTTGACAGCATTTATTTTGCTTTGGCATTTGCTTTTGCGATTGTGGTGATGTTTGATGCTCAAGGGGTACGCCGCTCTACGGGAAAACAAGCTGGTATTTTAAATATGATTATGGATGATATTTACTGGCGGGGTAAAATTCAACAGTTGCGTTTACGCGAACTTATCGGCCATACTCCGGTAGAAGTAATTGCGGGGCTGTTATTAGGTATCGCGATTGCCCTGATCTCACGGATCAGGTAAAATAAATCGGGAGGTTTTGAGTGAAAAAAAGGCTCGGAATTATAATTATAGCGGTGATTGTAATTGGAATCAGCACGGTTCTTTTAGGCGGCAAGAAGATAAATAAAGCGGTGCAGGTGGCCAGTCATTCATCATCAGCGCGTTCTTTGTCCGTCCAAGCTCGCCAGCTGGAGGCTAAAGGCAGCCTGTTGGAAGCCAAGTTATTGTATCAGAAGCTGGTAAATGATTTTCCGGAATCGGCGGAGATTATGGACTGGCAGAAGAAAACAGAAGAGCTAAATATTAAATTGCTTTTCTCGCCGGTGCTTACGCCTAAAAGTATAATTTATCAAATCCGTCCGGGAGATACCCTAAACAAGATCGCTCGTGAACACAAAACTACTACCGAGTTGATTATGAAAAGCAACAATATCAATGATGCGCTGATTATTCCCGGCCGTAAGATTAAGGTTTGGAGCGTGCCCTTTAATATTTTGGTGGATAAATCTCAGAATATATTGCTGCTTAAAGATAATGAAGAGATCATTAAGACCTATATTGTATCTACCGGCAAGAATAATTGCACCCCCGTCGGTACGTTTAAAATCGTAAATAAACTTATCAATCCTACGTGGTTTAAGGCCGGAGCGGTGGTGCCGCCGCAAAGCTCAGAGAATGTACTGGGTACGCGTTGGATGGGCTTTGACCTGGTCGGTTACGGTATCCATGGAACTGTCGAGCCAAAAGAGCTGGGTAAACAAGTGACCCAAGGGTGTGTGCGCCTGAGCAATGCCGATGTTGAGGAGATCTATAGTATTATTCCGGTGGGCACGGAAGTAACGGTAATGGAATAATATCTATGGCCGGACTAGATTTTGAAAAACCGATTGTAGAGTTAGAAAAAAAGATTCAGGAGCTCAAATCTTTTATGGTGGAAAAAAAGATTGATTTGACCTCTGAAATCAAGAAGCTTGACGATAAGCTGGAGCACTTAAAAAAAGATACCTACATCAATCTCTCCGCCTGGCAAAAGGTGCAGCTTGCCCGCCATCCTTTGCGGCCGTACACCCTGGATTATATCAGCCTGATTATGTCGGATTTTGTCCAGTTGCACGGCGACCGGCTTTTTAGCGACGATAAGGCGATGATCTGTGGCTTGGCAAAATTGGATAAAAAGAAGGTGGTGGTGATCGGCCATCAAAAAGGCCGGGATACCAAAGAGAATTTAAAGCGCAATTTTGGCTGCGCGCATCCGGAAGGATACCGCAAGGCTTTACGTTTAATGCAGATGGCTCAAGAGTTTGATTTGCCGGTGATAATTTTCATCGATACTCCCGGGGCATATCCGGGCATCGGGGCGGAGGAGCGCGGGCAATCTCACGCTATCGCGCTTAATCTACGCGAGATGATGAGTTTTACTGTACCGATTGTGGCGATTGTTATCGGAGAAGGCGGTTCCGGCGGCGCTTTGGGGGTGGGAGTGGCGGATCGCCTGGCCGTTCTAGAAAATTCATATTATTCCGTTATCTCTCCGGAGGGTTGCGCGGCGATTCTTTGGAAGGATGGCGCTAAAGCCCCCCAGGCCGCGGAGGTTTTAAAGCTTACCGGCCCGGATCTTTTAAAGATGGGCCTGATTGATGAAGTTATCCCGGAACCATTAGGCGGGGCGCATCGTGACGTGCAAAAGATCGCCTCTAGCGTTAAAGAAGTAATCTTAAGAAACCTTAAGGAATTAGAATCTTTGGATAAAGCCGAGTTACTTAAATTAAGGTATAAGAAATTCAGGGCCATGGGCGTTACCGGATGATTGATCAAGAGCTTATTTTATTAGGCCTGCTGCGTCAGGGCCCCAAGCACGGTTACGAGATTAAGGTTAAGGTCCGCGAAATCCTCTCTCTATTTGCCGGAGTACAACTAAAATCAATATATTACCCGTTAAAAATTTTAGAAAAAAAAGGCCTGCTCACCAAGTGTGTCGTTAAAAAAGGCAAAAGGCCGCCCCGGCTGGTTTATTGCCTTTCCCCTAAAGGCAGACAACGTTTTGAGATGCTACTTAATAAAAATCTGTTGGATTTTAAACGTCCGCAGTTTACTTTAGACTTAAGCTTATATTTTCTAGGTTTTATGAAACCGGCTTTAGCCCGGCGCAGGCTAAAGAAAAGGTTAGAAATCCTAGACAAAATCTCTTCCGGAATAAAAGAAATGTACGCTTCTAAAGAGCTAAAGAATTCTCTGCCCCTGCTGCGAATTATGGAGCATAATCTTTGCCTGCTGCAAGCCGAATCTGCTTTTTTGGGAGCACTTCTTAAAAAAATCTAAACTATTCTTCTTGGGATAAAGCATACCCTTAGGAGGGTGATTAATTTACTTGACAACCAAGCGCATTTTGATTAAAATTATATAGTAAAATTTTACTATATTAAAAACGGTTTTAAGAGGGTTTCTTTAAAAACAAGCATGACCTGGGAAACGGCAACCGAAAATAAATTTAAGATTTTAATTTCCAAGATCCCCGTATTTCACCGGCATATCGCCGAATCCGTGGTTCGGCGCCAAGCCGAAGAGATCGCCGCCAAGCGCCAGGCCAGCCAGGTTCAAGAACAGGATGTGGTGGCGGCTTTTTTTTCGGATGTCCCCTCGCCATTTTACAGCATGATGATCCGTCTGCTTGGGCAGAACGGGTTCGATTATAAAAAATATGGTTTTCCTAAAAACAGGAGAATATAATGCGGATTGCGGTGATTGGTGCCGGAGCAATAGGCTGTTTAGTTGCCGGCTATCTTAAAAAAAATGGCGAAGAGGTAACTTTGGTCGGGCGCGGTCAGAGCGTCCAGGCGATCAATGAACACGGCATTTCTATTTCCGGAGTCAGAGGGAATTTTTCGCTGCGCCTGGACATTGCCGGCACTTTAAACTATAATCCGGAATTAGTAATTTTAACTACCAAAACCCAGGATGTTGAGGGAGCGCTTGCCGGCTGCGCGCATTTAATCCAGAACTCCTTATTGCTCACTACGCAAAATGGCGTACAGGCAGATAAGCTGGCGGCCAAATATTTGCCCGCGGAAAAGATTATCTCCAGCATCGTGATGTTCGGGGCGACTAATCTGGAAAGCGGCAAGGTGGTGCATAATTTTGAAGGCAGTTGGATAATCGGCAGCCTTTTTCATCCATATCCTACGGAATCCCTGGTGGCTTTAAGTTTGGTTTTAGATAAGGCTTTTCCTACGGTGATCAGCCAAGAGATGCAGGGAATGAAGTATTTAAAGATTTTTGTCAACGCCAATAATTGTTTGCCGGCGATTATTGGCAAGAGCATGCAGGAGGTCTTTGGCGATTTAACGATTAGCCGGATCAGCATCGCCATCTGGAAAGAGGCTTTTGAGGTTTTTGATAAACTCGGGATAGATTTAGTCTCTTTGCCCGGTTTTCCGGTAGAGAACATTACTAAATTTACCACCATGCCTAGCGCGCATGCGGCGGAGATTTTTTCGGGTTTGATGAGAAATTTAAGCAAAGATCCGTTGTATGGCTCAATACTACAGAGCATCATGCGGGGTAAATTATCGGAAATTGATTATATTAACGGCGAATTTGTACGGCTGGCCGAGGAAAACAATATGCAGGTACCCTTGAACAAAATTTTGGTCCAGCTGGTGCACGAGGTTGAGGCTAACCACAGATTTTTTAGTAAAGAAGATTTAATTCAGAAGACCAAGGAGCTGGTTTAGATAATGGATGAAGTAAAAACTCCTTTTCCGCGACTAAAGCTTACCGTAACTCAAGTTCTGGGCGTCTGTTATCACGGTTATAAAATTGGCGATGAGATTATCTTAGAAGATTTTACGCATGGGCCTAAACACTTTTGCTTAGGATTAGCGCACGCTCTTTTTCCGGTCATCTACGCCTTAAGCTTTGGAGCAAAATTCGGTTTTCGTGATAATCAGCGCTCGCTGTTGGTGACCTGTCCCGACGGAGGCAAGCTGGAGTTTAAGGCTGAAATTTTAGACCAACAGGGTAAGCTTGAGGTTATCCCGCGCGACCCGGAGCATAAGGGACCGAATCCTAAGAAAATGGTTTTGGAAGTAGTCCAGGCCAAGGGCAAGTGTGCTTTTGGATATAAAGTCGGGGATAAATGGGAAACCCAGGGTTTAAAGTGTATTCCGGGGTTTTGCGGAGCGGCATTTCATACTGCTTTTCCGGCTTTGTTTGCTTTGAATTTTGGAGCCAAGTTTTTCTTTATGCCCAATCCGGATTCCATTGATACGGTTACTTGTCCGGACGGGGGCAATATTGTTTTTAAAGTAACCAGGGCACCCGAAACTAGTTGACACCTGGCCCTTAGTGGAATTGGGACAGTGTTCGCCTCGCGGCGAATATTGCGTCGGTTCACCCAGAGGGGTGACACTCGGCCTATCCGTTAGGCCAAGGTGGTCCGCCTGGTGGCGGAAAAGGAAGGGATAGTTATGTCTAAACGCAGAGTAGTAATTACCGGTATTGGCGTAATTTCGCCTAATGGCATCGGTAAAAAAAATGCCTGGGAAGGTTTTTCCCAAGGCAAATCCGGGGTGCGTTTAGTGGATGGTTTTGATGTCTCAGTTTTTAATACTAAGATTGCCGCTGAAGTCAGGGATTTTGACCCTTTTAAATTAGGCTTAAGCCACGAAGAGGCCATGCGCATGGACCGTTATGTACAGTTTGGCGTAGCCGCCGGCAAAATGGCCGTCGAGGATAGTAAATTAAACTTTACGCAAGAGGACCCGCAGCGGATTGGGGTTTGTTTGGCTAATGCCATCTGCGGTACCAAGTATATGGAAGAAGAGTTTGCTTTGGTTACTGATGACGGTAAAAAACCCATCAATCCTGGTTTGGTACGTCCGGATCTATATGATGCGGCGATGTTCAATACTCCTTCCATAGAGTTGAGCGCACGTTTCGGTTTGAAGGGAAGCTGCAATACTATTTCTACCGGTTGTACCGCCGGGACAGATTCGCTGGGGTTTGGACTGGAGAGTATCCAAGATGGAGAGCAGGATGTCATGATTTGCGGAGCGGCAGAAGCACCGCTTACTCCGATTACCTTTGGGGCTTTTGATGTGGTCAATGTTTTATCTGTCCATAATGATGATCCGGCGAAGGCTTCCCGGCCTTTTGATAATAAACGTGATGGCTTTGTGCTGGGAGAAGGCGCCGGGATCTTGATCTTAGAGGAATTGAATCATGCCTTAAAACGTAATGCGCCGATTTACTGTGAAGTTTTAGGTTTCGGCACCAGTTGTAATGCTTTTCATATGACTGACCTGCCCAGCGATGGCCGGGCGATGGAAACTTGTATTGGCCTGGCCTTGAAAGATTCCGGGGTTAAGCCTGGCGAGATTGATTATATTAACGCGCACGGTTCAAGCACGCGGATGAATGATATTTTTGAGAGCAACGCCTATAAGGCAATTTTCGGCCAATATGCTTATAAGCTGCCGATCAGTTCCCTTAAATCCATGATCGGCCATCCCTTGGCAGCGGCCAATGCCGTGGAGATGACTATCGTGGCGATGATTTTTGAGAAAAACATTCTTCCCCCGACGATCAATCAGGAGGAACAAGATCCGCAATGCGATTTATATTATATTCCCAATCAGGCCATCCAGAAAAAAGTTAATATGATCATGAAAACCTCCAGCGGTTTCTCCGGGATACATTCTTCGCTTATTTTTAAAAGGTACGGTGGATAATGGAAAAAATCGCAATTACGGGTATCGGCGTGGTCACCCCCTCGGGGATCGGTAAAAGGCAATTCTGGGCAAATATTAAAAGCGGCCGTTCCTTTATTAAAAAGATCACGCGTTTTGACGCTAGTCTTTATCCGTCGCATATTGCCGGCCAAATTGATGATCTGGAAAAGTATAGCCATATATCCGAAAGGCTGCTTAAGAAGATCGATGCTTTTTCGCATATGGCCCTGGTGGCTGCCGAGCTGGCTTTACAGGATGCCGGAATTGATATTAAAAATGAAGACCCCAGCCTGGTGGGTATCTTTTTAGGTAACGCTATTGGTGGTTGGCTTTACGCCGAAACAGAGTTAAGAGATTTGTATTTAGAGGGGCGCCAAGGCGTTTCACCCTACATGGCGAGCGCTTGGTTTCCGGCGGCACCCCAGGGCCAGGTTTCAATTTATTACGGGATCAAGGGTTTTAGTAAGACCGTGGTCAGCGATCGGGCCAGTTCTCTGATGGCGCTGGGCTATGCTAGAAAAGTGTTGGCTAAAAATAAACTGAATATGATTTTAGGCGGGGGAATGGAAGCGCCGGTTACCCCTTACGCTTTATTATGTTGTAATACTTATGGGACGCTATCTAAAAACAACAACCATCCGCAGGCAGCTTATCGCCCATTTGATCAGCAGCGCAGCGGTTTTGTGATCGGCGAAGGTGCCGGAATTGTGGTTATGGAGAGTGTTGCGCGGGCTCGGCTGCGGGGAGCGAATATTTTAGGTTTAATCAGCGGCTATGGCACTTCTTGTGACGGGATAGATCGTATTAATTGCGCTAGTGATGGGAAAGAGTTAGCGCGGGCGATTAATCTGGCGCTGGCAGATGCTCAGGTGGCGGCTGAAGAAATCGGTTATATCAGCTTAGATGGCCTGGCTGTGGAGCTTTGGGACAACTCCGAGATTAAGGCGCTGGAATTAGTTTTTGGAAATAACTTAAAGAAAATTCCCGTAAGTTGCCCAAAATCGATGTTTGGGAATTTACTGGGGGCAAGCGGCGCCCTGGACATGATTATTGCACTGTTAGCTATGGAGAATAGCCTAATTCCTCCGATATTAAATCTAGAGAAACCGGCTTTGAATAGTTTAAATTATGTGGCTAAAGAGTCTAAAGAATATAGGGTAAAGAAATCTTTGATCATTTCGCGCGGAAGAGGCGGAATTAATTCTGTTTTGGTGGTAGAGAAGAATTAATATATTAGGAGGATAGAATGAAAATATTGTTTGTGATGCCGAAAGTCGGCGCTTGGGCAACGCACGGAATACATCGATCTCCGAATCAGCTCTACGCGCATTGGGCAGCTTATGTCCGCCAGAGAGGCTATGAGGATGTGGCGGTGATTGACGGCAAAGCCGATCAAATACCGATGGAGCAATTGATTGAACAGGTTAAGGCTAAAAATCCTGATATTGTGGTGATGGGTGAACAACTGCACGGTTACGGCGGCTACGGGGTCCTGCGGCATTTTAAAGATGCGGCTTTAGGAATTAAAAAAGCGCTGCCGAGAACTAAAATCATTCTGGGTGGATTATGGTATTCCGCCATGCCGGTGCCGACATTAGAGGAGAACCCAGCGGTGGATTTTGTAGTGATGGGTGAAGAGGAATCTTTCGGGGATCTGATTGAGGCCATCGATAAAAATACGCCCCTGAAGGATGTGGGCGGGGTAACCAGCCGGATTGACGGGGAAATTGTGATGGGCCCGCATAAACCGCTGATGGAAAATTTAGATCTGCTCCCTTTGCCGGCCTATGATTTATTTCCGATGGATAAATATGTCGGCCATACTTATTGGAAGCCGTTTGTGGATATGGTTACTTCGCGGGGATGCCCTTCCGCGTGCACCTTTTGTTATGAATGGGATCAGTTTGACCCGCGTTCGCCTTCAGATTTTTTGAAATGGCGGGCTAAATCTCCGGAAAGAGTAATGGAAGAGTTGAATCTTTTGCATAGAAAATATGGGGTTAAAGTCGTGGTTATCCAGGATGATAATTTTAATGTCGATCCTAAAAGAGTGCAGAAGTTCTGTGAACTTAAAAAAGCCTCTAATAATCCGATTAAATGGGTGTCTTTAGGCCGGGCGATTGATTGGGTTAATTGCGAATCAATTTTGCCCCTGATGAAAGAAAATGGTTTGTTTATGGGTGTTTTTGGGATTGAGGTTACCACTCAGTCAGAGCTCAAACGCATCGCCAAAGGCATCACCATCGATCAAATTAAGAAAACCATCGCCATGTTTCGTAAAAATGATATCGCGATTGTCGCCGATATTATGATGGGGTTTGATTATGATACCGAAGAAATTGTTAAACAGCGTTTTGAGTTTACGGACCAGGTGGACCCGGATGTCCTTTGGGTAGGTTACGTTACTCCTGCTCCCAACTCTCCGATGTGGAGGATTGCTTTAAAGAAACATTGGATTGATCCTAAAAAAGTGGATTTTAGCCAATGGGATTTTCTGCATCCGGTAATTCCTACGGACTATTTATCTACTGCCGATCTTGGCCGCTTGGGTTCTTGGTGTATGCGTGAATTTTTCTCTAAACCCGGACGGATTAATAGAATTATGGAGAGTGATTTTGATCCGCTGGCTAAGCTTTGCTTCCAGGATGTGATGGCCGGAGTCGGTAAATGGGAAGCGGCTGC
>JAZDLL010000048.1:0-11746 GCA_043802105.1 Candidatus Omnitrophota bacterium | reverse complement strand
CCAAAAAATACTTTGGCAATATTATAAAGCTCCATATCCACCGTTTTTAAAGCCTTCACTGCCTCCTCTAGAGGCACATCAATAATTTTGGTGCCAGCCAAAGCTACCATTTTACCGAATTTTTTATTAATCACCAGCTCTACGGCTTTGATCCCGAAGCGCGTGCCCAATACCCGGTCAAAGGCAGTGGGAGAACCCCCTCTTTGAATATGGCCTAAAACGCTGACCCGGGTTTCAAAACCGGTACTTTTTTCAATCAGTTCGGCTAAATTTTCACCGATACCGCCCAATCTTACATGACCAAAAGCATCCAATTTTTGTTCCTGGGTAACCAGCGTGCCATCCTTAAACTGAGCGCCTTCGGCAACTACCACGATGCTAAAAGTCTTGCCTCGCTGGTGTCTTTGTTGAATAATTTTACAAACTTCATCCACATCAATGGGGATTTCCGGAATCAAAATTACATCCGCTCCTCCGGCAATACCGGCCTCAATAGCAATCCAGCCTGCGTGCCTGCCCATGACTTCGGCCACAATAATCCGGTGATGGCTTTCAGCAGTTGTGTGTAAACGGTCGATACACTCCATAGCTACATTTAAAGCCGTATCAAAACCAAAGGTATAGTCCGTAGCAGAAAGATCATTATCAATGGTCTTAGGAACTCCCACAATATGGGGCAAGCCATCTTTAACCAGTTTGGAAGCCACCCCCAAGGTATCTTCCCCGCCGACAACGATTAAAGCGTCTAAACCCATCTTCTTAAAATTATCCTTAACTTTTTGCAGTTCACCTTCTTTTTTATAGGGATTAGTGCGGCTAGTACCTAGAATTGTTCCGCCTTTAGGCAGGATCCCGGAAACCGCTTCAATATTCAAAGGCAGCATATCGTTCTGAACCAACCCTTTCCAACCATTTTTAATACCGACAATCTCATAGCCGGCCAGTAAAGCTTTACGCACGACTGCCCGAATAACGGGATTTAACCCCGGACAATCACCCCCGCCTGTAAGTATGCCAATTCTTGCCATTTCCTTATATCCTCCTTATGTACCAACACAACATGCGCCACATGGCGCATACCGGCGCAAATCCTATCTGCGCCGGGTACCGGCGTTTCCAATGGCGCTTGCACCCTGCGCTAATTTGTATTGCGCAGGTGCGCGCTTTGTAGCGCGGGTGCTATTAAACTCTACCATACCCACTAAAGGGTATTGTTGAACGATCTTCCTTTTCAAAATCTTTCTTTCTGCGGCCATCTCTTTCATCATGAGCAATCTTGGCGACATGAATCCTGATAATAATCTGCTCATCAACCCCTAAGACCTCTTGAATTTTAACTTTAGTTAGATCTTGAAGGCGGCTGGTCAGCTCCGGAATATTTGCTTCAGAACGCAAAACCACGCGCATTTCCACAATAATGCCTTTTTTATTTACCACGACATTGGGCCTTAACTCTTTGACCTCCGGTATTATTCCTGCCAGGCGGCGGATCAAATCCTCTACCGCAGATAAGGAAATCGTCACCTGGCCGCTAGAGGTAGTAAAAGCAATCGTCTTTTCTCTCTGAAATTTTCCCAAGATAATCTGGGCAAAAGAAAAACTAATTAAAATTAGCAGCGCTCCCGAAAGCCCGATAACGATCCGGGAATTATTGCTGCTTTGAGCAAAAATAAGTAGGCTATTTATATCCGCCGGCGAAAGTAAATCCAAGGCAAACACAATTAGCGCCAAGCCAATGACCATAATCATTACAGCGTAAAATACAATCCCTAAAACGGTAAAAAATCTCATGGCTAGCCCCTTTCTATGCCCTGCACGTTTACATTAATCTCTTTAATGGAAAGATTACTCATCCTCTCTAATGCCTGACGCACATTTTCCTGAACCCGGTTGGCAATTTCCGGGATGTTATATCCGTACTTAATAATTAAAGATATCTGAATTTTTACTTCTTCGTTTTTGGAGATCTCCACTTTAATTGCCGAAAAGAATTTCTTTTCCAATAATTCCAGCATCCCGCTTTTTAAACCCCTGCCCACTCTTTTAACCCCCTCGATCTCTGTAGCCGCAATCGAAGAAATCGATGAGATGACATTCTTATGTATCCTTAAAGTTCCTAATTCATTCCGGGATTCGTCACGATTCATTTATTCTCCTTGTCTACCTAGACAACATGAGCCACGTGGCGAACACCGGCGCAAATCCAATAAGCGCCGGGTGCCTAATTAACGCTGAGTATCTATACCTTCACTCAACAAAAGATCCTGCACAAAATGCGTAGAGATGTCGCCTTTTTTAAACAACGGATTATCCATTAATTTAAGATGAAATGGTATGGTAGTCTTAATCGGAGCAATGTAAAATTCACTTAAGGCCCGGCGCATAGTCTTAATTGCCTCCTGGCGGTTATTGCCGTGCACAATCAGCTTAGCCAGCAGCGAATCATAATAAGCAGGCACCTCATATCCAGCGTAAATATGCGTATCTACGCGTACATTCGGCCCACCGGGAAGAATTAATGCTTCGATCTTTCCGGGAGAAGGCATAAAATTATTATCCGGGTCTTCGGCGTTAATCCGACATTCAATAGCCGCGCCCCGCAACTGCACATTATCCTGGCTAAATTTTAGCTTCTCGCCGGCGGCCACCCGGATCTGCTCCTTAATCAGGTCGATGCCAGTGACCATTTCGGTAACCGGATGCTCGACTTGAATTCGCGTATTCATCTCCATAAAATAAAAATTTCCGGTTTTCTCATCCAGTAAAAATTCAATCGTTCCGCAAGATAAATAGTTAATAGATTTCATCCCCTTTAAAACCATCTCTCCTAATTTCCGGCGCATTTTACTGTCGACTACCGCCGAAGGCGATTCTTCCAGCAACTTCTGATGCCGGCGTTGAATACTGCAATCTCTTTCCCCCAGCTGGACAATATGCCCAGAGCGATCCGCAATAATCTGCACTTCAATATGGCGCGGCCTTTCAATATATTTTTCTATGTAAACGCTAGAATTACCGAAATTTGCTTCCGCCTCGGTTTGCGCGGTTAATAAGCTGGAAACTAAAGTTAAATCGTTGTGGCAAATACGCATTCCTTTGCCACCGCCGCCGGCAACCGCTTTAATAATTACCGGATAACCGATTGATTTAGCAGTCTTCAACGCCTCTTCCTTGTTCTTAATAATTGCGGTGCTTCCCGGTACTATCGGCAGTCCGGCTTTTTGCATCGTAGTGCGCGCCGCCATTTTATCCCCCATCAGGCGCATATTTTCCGGGGTCGGACCGATAAAAGTGATTTTACAAGATTGGCATATTTCAGCAAAATGCGCATTTTCAGCCAGGAATCCATAACCCGGATGGATAGCTTCAACATCAGTAATTTCAGCAGCACTGATAATGGCGGGAATATTTAAATAGCTATTAACGGAAGAGGCTTGCCCAATGCAGATAGCTTCATCAGCAAAACGCACATGCAGGCTGTTGCGGTCGGCCTGAGAATAGACCGCCACGGTGCGAATACCCATTTCATGACAGGCGCGAATTATTCTTAAGGCGATTTCGCCTCGATTAGCAATGAGAATTTTAGAAAACATATAATTTTATTCCAGCATGTTATCTACGAAAACATGCTGGATTGCGAAAATCGGATAAATTTAAACTTAAAGCCGATTTTCTTGTTTAAAGCGGGTCAATAAGAAAAAGTGACTGGCCAAACTCTACCGGTTCAGCGTTATCTACTAATATTTCCAGAATTTTTCCTCTAATTTCTGATTTTATTTCATTCATTAATTTCATCGCTTCAATAATACAAATAACCTGGCCGGGTTCAATCGTCTGCCCAACCTCAACATAAGAAGGAGCCTCCGGATTAGGCGCACGATAAAAGGTCCCCACCATCGGAGATTTAATCTCCACCGTTTTAATTACATTTTTCTCTTCTATCTCCTGCGCAGTTTGGGCTTTTGCCCCCGGCGCCGCTGATCCGCCAGGAGGATAAGCTATCGGCGCCACAAAACTTTCCACTCCACTGGCAGTTTTTTTAAGCCGGATACGCATATCTTCCTTCTCCACCTCCAACTCAGCCAAGCCGTTTTCATTCATCAAATTAATCATCTCTTTAATTTCTTTAATATTCATTCTAGACTCCTTATCTACCTAGATAACACCCGCGCAATCACCGCAGAGACGGCGTACCCGCCTTTCCTATTAGGCGGGGTAACACTCCTTTAGCGCGGGGGTGTCTTAGTTGATTCTCTCAACATAGGTGCCACCGGTACGCGTATCTACCTTAATTTTATCCCCGACATTAATAAACAACGGGACTTGAATAGTTGCTCCGGTATCCACGGTAGCCGGCTTATTTCCGCTTTTAGATGAATCACCTTTAAACCCCGGCTCGGTCTCCACAATGGTAAATTCAATAAAATTAGGCAAATTAACAAATAAAGTAACGCCTTTATAGAAATACCCCATAATCTCCAGGTTATCTTTTAGAAGCTTGGCCTTAGCGGCAATAATATCTTCAGATATAGCAATCTCTTCAAAATTATCCGTATCCATAAAATGAAACATTCCGCCGCTAGAATACTGATATTGCAAATTCCGTTCCTCAACATAGGCCTCATCTATCTTTTCTTCACCCCGAAAGGTCTTTTCCTGGATATTGTCATTCTTTAAGTTCCGCAGCCTGGCCCGCACAAAAGCCGCACCCTTACCGGGTTTTACATGCTGGGCGTCAATACACATATAAACTTCACCTTCGACTAATATGGTTACCCCGGATTTGATTTCATTTATGGATAGCGCCACTAATCACCTCACAGCCTTTAGTTGTTATTAAAACCATGTCCTCTATTCTAACGCCAAATTTACCCGGAAGATATATCCCCGGTTCTACCGTAAAAGTCATGCCGGGCTTAATTGCGCTAGCTTCCCGACCGGATAAATGAGGAGCTTCGTGCACCTCTAGTCCAAAACCATGGCCTAAGTTATGCGTAAAACAGGCAGCATAGCCTTGCGCGGCTATATATTCACGTGCAACCCTATCAATTTCAGCTATTTCAGCGCCAGGCCGGATTCTCTTAATCGCCAACTCCTGAGCTTTAAGCACAATATCATAAACCTTACGCAAACGAAAGTTCATTTTACCCAAAAACAAAACCCTTGTCAAGTCAGATTTGTACCCTTGGTAGTCGACTCCCAGGTCGATTAGCACGGGTTCATTATCTTTTAACTTTCTCTGGCCTGAGAGATGGTGCGGCTGGCTGGAATTGGGCCCCGAAGCCACAATAATATCAAAAGCCGATCCCCTGGCCCCTTGGTACCTTATAAAACGCTCAAGCTCAGCCACCAGCTCTATTTCTTTAATGCCCGGAACCAAAAACTGCCCAATATGCTCTAAAGCCAGAGCAGTAATCCGGATAGCTTGGCGCAACTTGATAATCTCCTGGCTATCTTTAACCTGTCTTTTGTCTTCAATTATACTGTGGGTGGGAATTAAATTGAGTTTTCCTCGGCCAAGCTGCTTAACTTTGGCAAATTCCGCATACGGCAGATACCTTTCCTCAAAACCTACGTTTTTAAGCTTTCGGCTAAGGATAGTTTCAGTGATATGCTTAAACACAAAACCGTTGCATTCTTTAAGCTTGGCATTATCTTTTAAGAAAACTTTAGCCTCTTCCGTATAGCGAGAGTCGGTAAAATAGATATTTTCTTTTAAAGTAATCAGAAGATAGGCATCCCGGCTCAGGGACTCCGTTAGATAAGAAATATTCGCGGCTAAGTTGACCAGGAGGCCATCTAAACCCCTCTGCTTTAACACCACCTGTATGCTTTTTAAGCGAGAGTTCATTTTACTGGGATTAAGTCTAGAAGAGCAGCTAAGCCCAAAGTATAGCTTTTGGCTCCAAACCCTAAAATTGTCCCGCTGGCCACCGGGCTAATTAACGACTTGTGCCTAAATTCTTCACGGGAATAAATATTGGAAAGATGCACTTCCACCACGCTCAATCCGCAGGCAGCTATAGCATCCCGCACCGCTACGCTAGTATGAGTATAGGCTGCCGGATTAATCAGGATACCCTGAAATTTATTTTTTTTGGCCCGGCCGATAAAATCTACAATTTGCCCCTCATGATTGGATTGTTTAATCACCAAAGCAACCTTAGCTTTTTTAGCGTCGGTTTTAAGCAACTGGTTAATCTTGGCCAAAGTTAAGCGACCATAAATTCCCGGCTCCCGAATTCCCAAAAGATTCAAATTAGGTCCGTGAATAACTAATATTTTTTTCATAGCCAGGTTTTACTTATTCTACCTCATCAATCAACATCACCGGGATACCCTGGCGAACAGGATATTTCTTCCCGCACTTCTTACAAACAATTTTATTATTAATTAACTCCACATCCGCTTTACAGGCCGGACAGGCCAGGATATCTAACAGCTCTTTGTCAATCATTTTAAAGGTTTCTTTTCTTTAGCCAAATAAGCTACTCTTAATTCATAAAGTAAATTTTCCAACAGGCCCGTTTCTTCCTGGGTAAGATTACCTTTAGTTTTCTCCTGCAACATGCCCAAAGTATCGATAAGAAACTTGGCCTGAGTGGGATCTTCCTCGGTTTTGCCGGTGGCCGGATTAGCCATATGCCCTAGAGCAATGGATGTCTGCAAAGTAAGAGTAGTGATAAAAAATTTAAAATCCGGCTCCGGAGGAACAAATTCACCCTGGGCCTTAGGTTCCTGCTTCTCTTTCTCTACGCTCTGTTTCCAGCTTTCATCAACCTTCTTTTTAATCTCATCCATAATTTAATTAATTGTGATTCCAGCATAGCCTACAACGCTGCTTTTATCGCCGCTGACATCGCCGCTGGTTTGATATTTAATTAGCTCTCCCTTTTTTGCCCCCAACAGTTTAGCGGCCTTAATTAAAATTGAAATCGGAGCAAAACCACACATTGAAATCTCTGACTTTTGGACTACTGCCTGAAGCTTTTGTTCATCTAAATCCAGGATTGCACGAATAGCTAACGCATCTTTAATTTCCGCTTTTTTCTGCGGCTCATAATGCGTCAGGTCAGAACTAGCCACAAACATCACCAAGCCTCTAAGATCATTCTCAATGACTACCGAAGCCAGCTCTTGGCCAACTGCATCAAGTTCAGACAGATTATCGGTCCTAATCGCAATAGGAACGATTTTAAAATCATCTCTGAAATACTGCAATATGGGCAACTCCACTTCCAAGGAGTGCTCATCCAAATGCGCCAAGCTGTCCGCTTCTAAATACCTGGATTTGCCTAAGAACAAATCTGCTAGCTTGCTATTAATTTCTACATTACCTAAAGGAGTCTGCCAGGCTCCCTGTGGCATAATACTAAAAGTAGCCCCTTGGCCGGTATGATTTGGCCCTAAAAGAACCACCGTATCTTTAATCTTTACCCCGGAAATGGTGCAAGCAGCAACTTTCCCAGAGTAAATATACCCTGCGTGCGGCAGAATACACCCCAAACAATCAATCTTTTGCGCTGTTTTACCCACCCAAGAAGCAATTAAAGACTTAAGCTCTTTGGCTTCTGCTGGATAAAATTGTCCGGCTACCGCCGGTTTACGTAAATTAATCTGGCTCATCACCACCATAAAGCTTGGATATAAAATCCCGGCTTTTCATTAAATCTTCGGCAGTTGCCGGATAATGGGCTTCAATAACCTTTAAGGTCTCTTTTTTTAAATAAGGCTTAAGCAACCCAAAATCCATTTTCCCCGTCAAAGGCGCTAGGTGATCCTGGCAACCCAGGATATCATGTAAGTGCACCCCGATTAAACTAGCTCCATAAAGATCCAGGAAATCTTTATGTTTGGCAAAACCTAGATTCTCCATCAGCTGGGCATGCCCGGTATCATGCCAATAGTATATCTGGGAATTACAGAATTTCTTAAGAATCACCCCTAGCTCATGGATATCCGGGATTTCGCAATGATAAAAACGCGTCTCTATACCTAAGAAAACACCTTTTATTTTTGCGTAAGCATTTAATTCATCCAAGCTGTTTAAAGCCTGCTCGAAAAAATCCAACGCATGGACATCTCTTTGACGCATCATTTCTCTTTTTAATTGCAAGTAATCTGCCTGATCCTTAAGCCCCTGGTTATAAAGGTTGATCAACTGGCGGGTTAAATCGAGAATCTGAACTCTACCGCAATGTAAAACCACCACCTTAGCTCCCAATCTACTGGCGGTATCAATACTTACTTTGGTATATTTAACCGCCCGAGAACGTTCTCGCTTATCCAGAGAAGCTAAAGAATAACAGTCCGGCAAAGCCTGCCGGGGGGTAAGCCCACGAGGGATAGGGCAGTAATTATGCAAACTCTGTATACTGATACCCAGGCGACGGGATTCCTTGGCAATACTCTCAACCATGCTGCCCCTAAGGTTAAAGCTTAATTCAATGGCTCCAAACCCAAGTTGATTTATTTCAAAGAGCAGTCCCGCTGCAGTATTAAACCGGTAAGCATTCCAAGAAGTAGAAATGGCTAAAGTCATGCTTATTTTCTAATGGTTTTAGCTTTCTTCCTCTTGCGTTCACTGGGTTTCTCGTAATGCTTGCGATCACGGACTTCCCGCAAAATTCCTTCCTGCTCAATTTTTTTCTTAAAACGGCGTAAAGCAGATTCAAAAGATTCGTCTTTTTTAACTTCAACTTGGGTCAATATAATCATCTCCTTTCCTGTAGGATTTTAAGAATTTATAATACCATTCTTTAAATAAAGTGTCAATCATGGGATACGACTATTCTATCTCAAAAGAAATGATGATATTAAAAGATAGCTGCGGATAATCAAGCTCTTTAGGAAAATTGGGAAAAGGCGAGGCGTCTCTAATGCTTCTTAAAGCAATATTCTTCAAATAATCGTTAACCGTGGTTTTTTCTTCAACCAAACGCACATCCTTAATCAGCCCGTCATTAGAGATGATAAAAGAAACATAAACCTCCCCGGTGTCATTATGGGTATAATTCTGGTAAGCGCTGCGGCGGATTTTCTCCCTGACAATCTGATAATAGCTGATATAACTAGGATTATCGATCTTCGCCATCTCCATCGCCGGCAGGGAAATCTTCTTTTTTATCGCCAACACCTGCGAATTTATAAAGGTGGGTTTGGAGAATCCTGCTGGCTTATGGCTTTGGCTATTCGGTTGCAAACCCTTGATCTGTGATCTATTGGACAAAGGCTTTAAGCCACCGGAAGAATCTTCCTGTTCAATATAAGGCAAGGGCGCGCGCCGAGTGGCGGTAACCATCTTAGAATCAAGTTTCAAAAAAGGTTCCTGGCCAGGCATTAATCTTTGGCGGCCTAATTCAGGAGGATTTAACGGTAGAGATTTGACTGCCGGATTTTCTTTAATATAACGCACGGCTATTTCTTGAACCTTAGGCGCGGGGGTAAAAGGATTGAAATTGGCTCTAGGCAAAATAATCGCCCCGTGAGCCAGAAGGGATACCGCTAAAGTATAACGTAATAGTCGATCGGATAGCATAGCTTATTTTAACATGAAGGAGGTAATCTGACAAGAAGTTGAACACCCATAAAAATCTAGCGAAATTTGAGCACCCACAAAAATTTAGCGAAACGCCAAGCGCAAGGATCTATATGCAAGCTAATTTCATCAAGGTAACTATCACGCTTTTTGTGATTGTCACCTTATTTAATCATCAAGATCAAAAAACTGACCAACACCAGCACGACGATAATTACAATGATTATTTTAGGCTTAAGATACTTAAGCTTGCCCATAAAACCTACTGGCCGGTTAAGGCTTCCCCCGCAGTAAAGGCATAACAAAGCCTCATCATCATTAATCGGCTGTTTACAATGCGGACAGCTATATTCTGACATAACCTAAACCCCCCTTATTCTATTCTTAAAACTTTTTAGAAACTCTTAAGAAAAAGTTCCTCCCGGAAGCCGGATAATAATTAACTGCACCGGTAGTAGCGTTGCAGACACCATACTCATAGTACTTTTCATTAAACAGGTTATTTATTCCTCCGGATATCTTGTAATCGCTTTTTTCAAAAGCCAGCTTAGCGTCCACGGTAAAAGACTGCTTCAAGCTTGGCCAACGGTTGGCTTCATCATTAATGAATCTACGGCTACTCAAATAATTAAGGGAAATTGCGGTTGACAGGAAATCGGTAAAAAAGTGAGTGAGACCTAAATTAAACTTGTGCGCCGGAACCATGGGGATATCGTTATTTTTATAGGCCCCTTCCTTAAAAACAGCCTGATCAAAAGTATAATTACCGCTTAACTTTAATCTCCAGGGCAGCCTAGAATTAAATCCTGCTTCAATACCCTGATGCCTGGTTTTATCATAATTTTCGTTTGCATATGAAGCAGGATTGTAATAAAGCTCATTCTTTAAGTTCATTAAATATCCGGAAAGACTGACATCAAGAAATTCGTAAAGTTTATGGTGCAAGCCGATTTCATAGTTCTTACTATCCTGCTGCTTAAGGCTGGGGTTAAATACACCATAAACAAAATATTCGTCCGTGGCCGGAGACCGAAACCCTTTGCTATGATTAATATAAATATTGCCCTGGTCGTATTTATAGGTAAGGCCGACATTATACGCGGTGGCTTTTAAATTTATCTTTGAATCAATCGGAGGATTAGAAAAAAATACAGAATAATCATTATAATTAAAATCATATCCTATATCTTCATAACGATAACCGCCGGTCAGGGTAAACTCCTTAGTTAAAGCCAGCTCATCCTGAAAATATAAGGCTTGAGTTACTTTCCGTACATAATTATCGCTTTGCTTAACCACCGACAAATCAAAAGTATCTGAATTAAAATCATACCTATAAAAATCCATACCTAATATCGCTTTATTACCCAGTGAAAATATCGCCTTATCAAATACATACCTCGGGCTAAATCCCAGCGTTTTAATATGGGATTTAATTATTGGGTTATAACCTCCGTTGGCGCCGATAAAATTTGTGAAAGTTTGGCGCCTGCGTAACGAAGCGTCAAATGAGAACTTTCCAAAACTACCGGTGGGCTGATCAAATCCTAGCCCGAAATTATAGTCTGTATCTTTGGCATGATCATCACCGTAAGCAGAATACCTGCGGTTAAACCTTGCTAAATCCGCACTAGAGAGGGCTCCCGGTAACCCATACTCTGATTTACTGTAACCTTGAGTAAAACGCAAATTAGTACTGGTTGGCTCCAGCAAATAATCAAGATTGGTAGAAAAATTAGTGCTTTTAAAATATGAATTACTCCTGTATCCGTTAGTCGCATTATTACTGTACGAAAAAAAGTAATCCAATTTATCCTTAGTCCCTCTTAAATTCAAGCCTTCTTTATTCATGGCATAGCTGCCATATTCACCGGTTAATTCCACCGATATAGGTTTATCACCGCCGCGCTTGGTGATAATATTGATAACCCCGCTAACAGCATTATCGCCATACAAAACAGAACCAAAACCGCCTTTTAAGACTTCAATCTTCTCTATCTGATCTAGGGGAATCTGTGTCCAACTGACGCCTGAGAGATCAATTTCATTTACACGCCTACCATTAACTAGTACCAAAACATTTAAGCCCGCCTGCTCTCCAAAACCCCTAATGTCAACAGTAGCCTTAGAACCATTCCCCGTAAAATCCTTAACCACTACTCCTGATAGATCCGACAATAATCCAACTGTTGTTGAAGCACCTGATAA
>JAZDLL010000007.1:0-3861 GCA_043802105.1 Candidatus Omnitrophota bacterium | reverse complement strand
AGGGAAAAGAGAAAGGAGACGTTTCCTCCAAAAACGGGAGGGAAACGTCCCCTTTTTTAAACTAATTTAACGATAAAACTTAGGTTTAGGATATTTAAAAGGTTTTTTAGCCTGGCCGCCGTGCCTAGATTGCCCCTGGTTTGACTGCCCAGCCCTAAACTGGCCATGGCCAGATTGACGCCCCCCCAACCGGCCAGACTGTTGACTAGCTTCACCAAATTTATCCAGAGTAAGCTCCGCATGTTTGGAAACCGGCAAGGAGGCTTTAATAAGTTTTTCAATATCCCGCACATCGTGGCCTTGATCCGGAGTAGCAAAAGAAATCGCATGCCCCTTATGTCCGGCGCGGGCCGTGCGGCCGATCCGGTGCACATAATTTTCCGCATCCTCAGGCAAATCATAATTAAGCACCAGTTCAATTCCGGTAACATCAATACCGCGGGAGGCAATATCCGTAGCCACCAACACCCTGTATTTTCCGGCCTTAAAACCTTCTAAGGCATCCCGACGTTGGGCTAAAGAACGGTTAGAATGTATCTCAGAGGCAGAATGCCCCATATCCCGGATGGAGCGGACAATTTTTTTGGCGTTATGTTTAGTGCGTGAAAATAATAGTACTGAACCGTGATATTGGCCCAGAATCTTTTTAAGTAGCTGCGTTTTAGCCTCTTTTTTAACAATAAATAACTCCTGAGTAACGAGTTCCACGGTGGTGCCGGAAGGAGCAATCTCCACGCTCAAAGGTAATTTCATATGTTTAGAGGCGATATTCATAATTTCTTTGGGCATGGTGGCCGAAAAAAGCATGGTTTGTCTATCTTTAGGCAGGAAACGTAAAATTTTATCGATTTGCGGAGCAAAACCCATGTCCAACATGCGATCCGCTTCATCCAACACCAGCATAACTACGCTATCCGGCAGAAAATTCCACTGCGACATATGGTCAATTAATCTTCCGGGAGTGGCAATCACGATCTGGGGATCCCGGCGCAAAGCCTGGACCTGGGGCGGCATGGGCGCACCGCCGATCAAACAAGCCGTGCGCATGCTAAAAGCCCGCGCGATCTCCTGAAAAGCTTCATCAATCTGAATGGCTAACTCTCTGGTCGGAGCAAGCACTAACCCGCTGCCTTTTTTCTGCACCAGGCGCTGAACCATTGGAATAGCAAAGGAATGCGTTTTACCGGTTCCCGTCTGGGCGATCCCCACGATATCTTTGCCTTCCAAGGCCAAAGGAATCGCTCTAAGCTGAATCGGCGTGGGAACCTTAAACTTCATCTTCTCTAAAATATCCAGGATCTTCGGGGCGATTCCCAAGCCATAAAAATTCGCCACTACTTTTGGGGTACTATCTGTAATTATCTGTTTATTTGTCATCCTGCCTTCATCGCCTTCGGTTTATCATCATAAGCTAAGAGGCCAAGATGAACATGGCAATAAAGCTCATGATTATAGATACTTAAAACATGCTTACAATGCGAAAATTTGCATTTTCTACCTTTAAGTGAAGTTTTGACTTTTTTGATCTTGCACCTCCTGAAGAAACATCCCAACAACAAGCTTAACGCAAGCCCCCTAAGCCCAGCCTAGTGGTAATCATAAAAAAAGCCGCAAAGGTTAGTTGTAGTTCCTTGGCGGCATAAAATCTCTAAACTTTACTTTATTATACCCTATTATTTTGACTTGTCAAACGATTAAATATGAAGTTAAACCGGACAAAAAGGCGCCTGGAAAAGATCGGTCAGGAATCTGGCCTTAAGCAGCCCCTCATTCCATTCTCCGGCCGCAGTAGAATCCCAAACCACCCCCCCGCCAATCCCCATCTCTGCTTGGCTTGCCCTGATTAAAAGCGTGCGAATCGGAATATTAAAGAACATGTCTTTATCCGGAGTAATAAAACCGATGGCCCCGGTATAAATCTTGCGCTGCTCTTTCTCCAACTCATTAATTATTTGCATGGCACGGATCTTGGGAGCACCGGTAACCGAGCCGGAAGGAAAAACCGCAGAAAAAAGCTCATAAATCGAGATATCCGGCTTAACCTTAGCCGTAACCGTAGAGGTCATCTGGCAAAGAGTTTTATATCTGGCTACTTCAAAAAGCGTAGGCGCCTTAATATTGGCCCCCAGCCGTCCTAAATCATTTCTTAAAAGATCGGCAATCATCACATTCTCTGCCCGGTTCTTGCGATCATATTTAAGGCGCCACGGCGCCAGGATATCCGAAAACATACTATTACCGCGCGGCCAGGTGCCTTTCATGGGCTTAGTTACCAAGTGCGTGGAGTTTTTCTTAATGAACAACTCTGGAGATAGGGAAAGGATCTGAAATTCATCGGTTTGGATATATGCCGGATAGGGTACCGGCTGCTCATTTAAAAGCTGATAGTACAGAGACAAAGCAGAACCATAAAACTCAAAAAGTAGCTTAAGACAATAGGTAATCTGATAGACATCCCCCTGGGCAATATAATCACGAATAGCGTTAATATTTAAAGCGTATTGTTGCGAGGTGATATTTAATCGCGGATTTCCCAGGCGATAATCCGAGGAAGTTTGAATAATTTTATCCTGGCGGGCATACTTATAGGCGCCTAAATAAATCAGCGGAAAATCAAACTGCTTATTCTGATATAATTTTTCTTCGAAATAATATCCGGCTTCATATGATAAAAACCCGGCTAGATAATACCCCTGGCTAAGAGCAAACTCCATATCCCTGTAACTGGCTTTAAATAAAGCCGGATCAGTGCAAGAGATGATAAATTTCGGATCCTCAAATAGAATAGATTTTTTTTCGAATTGGGTTAAGACCTGCATGAGATTATTTTATACATTCGCGGCCACAAAATTACGTTATTCATAACCTAAATAATGCTTGGCCGCTCAGTATCAATCCTAACAGTATCAATCCTAAACAGGCCCAGGATTTAACCCGGGCATTAGGGGATTGATTATTCGTAACGTAAGGCTTCGATAGGATCCAGCGCCGCTGCCTTTTTAGCCGGCCAGAGCCCGAATACCACTCCCACCACCAGCGAAAATACAGTTGAAAGAACCACGGAGAACAAAGAAACTCTTACGGACCAACCGGCAAAAACAGTAATTAGTGCGGCTACCGCCCAACCCAAGAGTACGCCAAAAACTCCTCCCAGAAAAGACATCAGTATTGATTCAATAAGAAACTGGGCCGTAATATCCTTTTTCGTTGCTCCAATTGCCTTGCGTAAACCAATTTCTCGGGTGCGCTCGGTTACCGAAACCAGCATAATATTCATAATCCCAATTCCACCGACTAAAAGCGAGATTGCCGCAATCGCACCTAATAATAATGACATGGTTTTAGTAGTAGCTTCTAACGTGTTTTTAATATCTGCCATATTCCTAATCTGGAAGGTGTCTTGCTCCTCTTTCGTAACCAGATGGTGCTGCTTTATAATAATCTTAGTGATGGAATCCTGAACACTGGCTATTGCATCTGAATTTGCTACTTCTACAGAAATTGAATCCAGATACTCTTTTCCAAAAATCCGGTACATTGCCGTGGAGACGGGAACAATCACTGTATCATCCTGGTCACGAAAACCCGTGGCGCCCTTTTCCGGCAGTATTCCGATAACCTTAAAATTATTAAGATTTATCTTTATGGTTTCCCCCAGAGGATTAGTCTCTCCAAAGAGCTGTTTAACTACTGTCATGCCCAACACCACAACCTTAGCCCTAGCCTTTACTTCTTCGTCCGTGAAAAACCTTCCCTCGATGGGAATTGCTGCCCGCATAGGAGCATACTCAACATCATCCCCTTCTACCTGAGTATTCCAATTTTTATTTCCATATACAAGCTGGCCTCTGCCGTTAACCG
>JAZDLL010000104.1:0-2219 GCA_043802105.1 Candidatus Omnitrophota bacterium | reverse complement strand
CCAACTCTTCAATTACCCGGCTGTCCCGGCCCATCCGCTCATCAAAAACAGTAACCCGAAAATGCGGTTTACCTTTAGGATTCTTACCGATTCTTCTTAAACGTATATGTACTGCCATGGTGATGCCTCCTTTAAATGAGCGCTTGACTTACGAACACATCAGTGTGAGTAAGTCAATGCGCGAATTTGAGCACCTTATGATGCTCTTGTCTAGCGAAATCCCGCCGAATAATTTGAGGCAGGATCTTCTTCATTTGCTAATCGCTTCCATCATCGCCTTAGCTTTATTCACTGATTCCTGGTATTCTTTCTGCGGAACTGAGTCAGCGACAATCCCTCCTCCGGCCTGTACATAGGCAAAACCATCCTTAAGCACAATTGTACGGATGGCAATACAGGTATCTAAATTATGCGAAAAACTAAAATAACCGATTGCCCCGGCATATAACGAACGCCGCAAATTTTCAAGTTCGTCGATGATCTGCATAGCGCGGATCTTCGGGCTGCCGGAAACTGTCCCAGCCGGAAAAGCTGCTTTGAATACATCATAGATATCAAACCTTTTTTTGTCAAGCACAGCGCTTACCTCACTAACCAAATGCATAACATGAGAATATTTTTCGATGCGCATAAAATCATCAACCTTAACTTTGCCCAGCTTACTAATTCTACCTAGATCATTTCTGCCTAAATCTACCAACATCAGATGCTCCGCTCTTTCTTTCTCATCAGCCAAAAGCTCTTTTTCTAAAGCCGCGTCTTCTGCCGTATTCTTACCCCGCTTACGCGTGCCGGCAATCGGACGGGTCGCCACGGCACCATTCTCGCAACGCACCAGCATCTCCGGGCTTGAGCCCACAATAGAGAAATCCTTAAACTTCAGATAGTACATATAGGGTGAAGGGTTAAGGCTGCGTAATGACCGATAAATGGCAAAGTCATTTTTTTGCGTCTTAACCTTAAAACGCTGCGATAAAACCACCTGAATAATATCACCTTTTTTTATATAAATTTTACCCTTTTTAACCATCCGAATAAATTCAGGCTGCTTAAGGTTACTGCTAACTCTTAACTTACCAAGCTTACTTGCCTGGCTTGGCGCAATACTGCAATTAGTAAAATTACTATGAATTACTTCGATCTTAGCAACCGCATCTTCGTAAAGCTGTTTTTTCTTAGGCAATGAAGGGTTTTGCGGTAGAATAACATTACTTAATATCTTTATCGTATGATTAAGCCGGTCGAAAATCAAAAGCGTGTCGGTTAGAATCAAAAGAGTATCCGGGATTCCTAAATGATCCTTATTTCTATCCGGAATATTCTCAAAAAAACTTACCATGCCATATCCGATATAGCCGACTAAGCCCCCATAAAAACGCGGCAAACCCGCTACCTCTACACTACGGAAATCCCGCATTATTTTCTTAATCTCATCTAAAGGTGTTAACCGAGTAATAAAGCACTTGCGCTTATTATTTTGCGGGCAAATAATTTCGATATTCCTGCCCCGGCTTTTAAAAATCAAGCTGGGATTTGTACCGAGAAATGAATAACGGGCGATTTTTTCCTGCCCCTCAACAGATTCTAAAAGAAAGGAGTACTCTGTTTGTTTCATTTTTAAAAAAGCAGAAACCGGAGTATCCAAATCAGCATTAATCTCTTTATAAACAGGAATCAGGTTACCTTTTTTAGTTAACCTGATGAATTCTTTTAAATCCGGTTTAATCATTATTTAATTTCCCTAAAAAAACAACTGCGATTACCGGTGTGACAGGCCTGGCCAACTTGTCTAACCTTAATTAAGAGCGCATCCAAATCACAGTCATAAGCGATAGATTTGATAAATTGAAAATGCCCGCTGGTTAAACCTTTAACCCAATACTCTTTCCTGGAGCGCGACCAAAAACAAGTTTTTCCTAATTTTATAGTCCGGCGCAGCGATTCCTTGTTCATATAAGCCAACATCAGTACTTCTTTATCCTTATAATCCTGGACAATCGCCGGCAGCAGCCCATTTTTATCAAATTTTAAATTTGCCAACTTAAACCCTATTTTTTTCATATTCTTACCGCTACCCCTCTTTCTTTTAAATAGCTCTTTACCTGTTGAACGCTTTGCTCCTGGTAGTGAAAAAGCGAAGCCGCCAGCGCCGCATCCGCACCGGCCTTGACAAAAACATTATAAAAATCTTCTAAAGATCCCGCCCCGCCGGAAGCAAT